>JBOFCH010000386.1:0-3228 GCA_051645985.1 Plesiomonas sp.
CTCATGCGTGAGCTGGGTTTTCCCGGCGTGGTCACCGGTATGCTGACCGAGGATGGTCAGATTGATTTGCCGCGTATGCACGACATCATGCAGTTGGCGGGCGATATGTCCGTTACATTCCACCGTGCGTTTGATATGGGTGCCGATCCGATGCTGATGTTGCAACAGCTCACTGATCTGGGCGTCGATCGTATTCTGACCTCCGGTCAGCGTGATACGGCCGAGCAAGGGTTACCGCTGTTGGAAAAACTACTGACGGCAACGCGTGGGCCAGTGATCTTACCCGGATCTGGAATTCGTCTGAACAACATGGCGTTGTTCCTGCAAGCGGGTGCGACGGAACTGCACAGCTCGGCATCACATACGGTGCCCTCTGGCATGCGTTACCGCCAGCCGGGGGTCAGCATGAACCGAGATGGCGGTATGGATGAGTTTGCCCGTGTCGAGGTGGATGCGGCGGTAGTCAGTCAGATGAAGGCACTGATGCGGGATACAGTGCGTGATCCGCTTGTGTAATCAGGCTAGCCAGCGCTCTGGCCCCTGGCCCGGTTTGTTCACCACGCGGTAACATCATCTGCGCGGTTAACCGCCTTTCGCCCCCAAACTGCACCGGTAAGCGGTGCAGTCGTCCGGCGGCCACATCATCAGCAACCAAATGCTCAGGTAACCACGCAAAACCCATCCCTTCCAGTAACAGGCTGCGAGCCTCATAAAAATGGCTGACGCTCCAACGTTGCCCCGATTTGAGCCAGCCAATCTCCATGGTCGGCTGCTGGGCATTATCCATGATCACTATCTGTAGGTGGCCAACCAGATCTTGCTCGGTCAGCGCACTCAGCGCGGTGAGGGGATGCTGTGGGTGACAATAGGGATGCAGCGAAATTCCGCACAGCGGCTCGCTGAGAAACCCCGTTGGAACATGCGGTGTGATCACCAGATCCCAGCCGTCACGGATAGCTTCTTGTGTCGCGGTCAGAATGGTTTCTTTGAGGATCACCCGGCTGCCGCGACTTTGCGGATAAAACTGTGCAATTGCCTGATACAACGGCGCGCGGGGATAAAGAGCCTCGACAGCGACGCGGATCTCCGCTTCCCAACCCTGATCCAGATTGGCCGCCAGCTCTTCGAGCGCCAAGATCTGGCCAGTCAACTGGCGACTGCGGTGCAGAATAATGCGCCCGGCATCGGTCAGAAATGCTTTGCGGCCGCGGACTTCCAGTAATTGCACGCCCAACATCTCTTGCAGTTTAGTCACCGCATGATTCAGTGAGGACTGGCTTTTACTGAGTTTGTCGGCGGCTTGGGCATAGCCGCCGTAGTCTACAACGGCCTGAAACATCCGCCATTGCTCAAGGGTTGTTTTTGGTCTGGATGACATCCCCATCTCCCTTCTTGTTCTTCCTTGCCGGAGCGTACAGGCGGAGCGGCTGACTTAGCTATTGCGTGCGATAATCACTGCACGGGTCGGTGCCGGATAGCCTTCAATGGTTTTGCTCGGATCTAACGGGTCGAGGAAATCAGCCAAGGACTCGGTGATCATCCACTCGGTACGACGCTGCTCATCCAATGACGTGATTTCGACATCGACGACGCGCACGTCACAAAAACCGCATTTTTCCAGCCACTTAACCAGTGCCGCTGCGGACGGGATAAAATACACATTACGCATTTTGGCATAGCGCTCGCCCGGCACCAGCACCGTATTTTCATCACCCGGTACCACCAGCGTTTCCAGCACCAGCTCGCCCTCGCTATTAAGCTGGGCTTTAAGTTGCAGCAGATGATCGAGCGGTGAGCGGCGATGATACAACACGCCCATCGAGAACACGGTATCGAAGGTCTTCAACTCGGGCAATTGTTCAATACCCAGTGGCAACAGATTCGCGCGGGGATCATTACCCAGCAGCTTACGTACCGCTTCAAACTGGCACAAAAACAGCGGAGTAGGGTCGATACCGACCACCATCTGCGCGCCTTCGCCGACCATCCGCCACATGTGATAGCCACTGCCGCAGCCCACATCCAGTACGGTACGGCCAGCAAGTGGGCTGATGTGTGGCAACACCCGATCCCATTTCCAGTCTGAGTGCCATTCGGTATCGATATGGATCCCGTGTAGATGATACGGGCCTTTGCGCCACGGCATCAGCTCTTTGAGGATATGGGTGATGCGCTTTTGCTCGCCCTCGCTAATCCCGTCGGCGGTATTGGCCGCGACGGCACTTTTCAGATTCAGATCCGTGACCGCCAGCTCAGGCAAGAACTCCACCGATTTTTCCCAGCGTCGGAACGAACCGTGATGGTTTTCTTTTTTCCACTCAGCCAGTTGCGCGGGCAAGGTTTCCAGCCAATGCGCCAGTGGACTGTCAGCGAGACGGGCATAAAACGGGTTAAAGTCGATCATTTTGCCTGCTCCGCTTTAATGGCCAGCATTGAGCCAAAATTGAAACACTGGAACCACACTTCGGCATGCTCAAAGCCGGCTTGTTGCAAACGGGATTTGTGGGTTTCCACGCTATCTGTCAGCATCACGTTTTCCAGCGCACTGCGTTTTTGGCTGATTTCCAGCTCGCTATAGCCATTAGCACGTTTGAAATCCAGATGCATATCAAACAGCAGATCGCCGATAGCCTGATCGGCAAATGAGAACTTCTCTGATAGCACCAGAGCGCCACCTGGGCGCAAACCGGCATAAATGCGGTTCAATAATGCCTGACGATCGGGCGGCGGCAGAAACTGGAGCGTGAAGTTCAGCACGACCATCGACGCATTTTCAATCTTCACCTGCCGAATATCGCCTTCGATAATATCAACCGGCGTATCGGAGCGGAACGCATCAATGTGGCGGCGGCAGCGCTCGATCATGGCTGCTGAATTGTCCACCGCAATCAGGCGCACGCCTTCGACATCGATATTACGTCGCATCGACAGCGTCGCTGCGCCGAGGGAACAACCGAGATCAAAGGCCTGCGTATTGGGCTGGATAAAGCGCTTGGCGAGCATACCGATAGTGGCAATGATATTGGAATAGCCCGGTACGGAGCGCTGGATCATATCCGGGAAGACTTCGGCTACCCGTTCATCAAAAGAAAAATCGCCCAGTTGGGCAATTGGAGCTGAGAAAATGGTGTCGCGGTTAGACATGACAAACCTGAATATCAAAATAGGACGGCGTATTTTAGAGGATAGATGCAAAGCTGTCTTGTGTCTTACCGCCACAGAATGAGG
>JBOFCH010000387.1:0-2000 GCA_051645985.1 Plesiomonas sp.
TGTATGTGACTCCGGCAAAAAAATCATTGGTAGAATATTTAGATGAACGACGCGCCGGATTAAAGCTGTACGTGACATCGCCCTCTTGCACCGGATTAAAATAATCAGCAACCCACTCCATGTAAGCTTTGAGATCAGCGCCGGTCATCTGATATACCGTGATTTCCCCCCCCGCATACTGGTAGTTATAGGCAATGTCTTTAGCTTTGATTGGCCCCACATCTAAGCGCGCTTTATCGTTATCAATCCCCAAGGCGATCACATTGGCTTTCAGCGCATAATAAAATGCCGCCTCTTGGAATAAGGCACTGATCCCCGAGTCTTGAACTTGCACCTGCGGAATGCCTTTTACCTCATCCTTGGGCACCAAATCCGTACCAGAAAGCTGAGCAATAACCCGGTTGGCATTTTCGCGTAATTTTTTATGGTACGGCGCATACAGGCTTTCCAAGGATTTATCTGACGCCAAGTCTTTAATCTTATAGGTATAACTGTCTTTGTCGATCAGCGTATATTTGCCGTTTTTCTCTTCAAATTTCAGATCAATACGTGATAGCGCGCGGCCATATTTATCCGGTTCGGTAATGATCACGCCATTGACCACCGCTTTATCGACCCGCACATGCATATGTCCGGCGACAATTGCCGCCAATTCCGGATTGCCTTTGGCAATATCGGTCACACTGGTATCGGCAATGTCATTTTCATTATCCAGCCCCATATGGGCTACCAGCACAATCGCATCCACTTGATCTTTAATTTTGGCGATAGTTTTACGCACTTCTTGCGTCGGATTGGTAAATGTCACCCCACCCAAACGATCACTGCCTTCGGCAAAATGGGCAGTCATTGGCGTATCCATACCGATAACACCTATTTTGACGCCTTGCCGTTCAATAATGGTATAGGCCGGCAAAAATGGATTGCCATCGGCGCGCTTGATATTGCCACCCAGCGATTGGCCTTTGAATTGATCGAGCGAAGTTTTTAATACCGGCAAACCAAAATCAAATTCATGGTTGCCCAGTACCCACACATCGTAATTTAGGGCATTAAAACCCAGCATCATTGGCGAGACCGGTTCATTTTTGAAGGTTTCGACAAAGTTGCCCTGAATGGTATCGCCTGCATCCACCAAAATAACATTCGGCAAACTCTGGCGCAGAGCATGAATTTTCGTGGCAATCTGGCTCAGGCTACCGGCTAAATTTTCACGATCAGCCGCATAATCCCAAGGGACAAAATGCCCATGCAGATCAGAGGTACCGAGAATACTGATTTCACGAATATCACCATCCGCGGCATAAACAGAGTAAGAGGAGGCTAACAGGCATAACCCGGCCACAGCATTTAATTTCATTATAGTAATCGTATTTATTGTGTTATTAATCGGAGCTGGCAAGGATACGTGACACCAGACCCCGGAGTCTGTGACCGCAGCAAACTATTGTGTAACTCAACCCGTGATCAGTGCAGAGAAATAAGAGGTCAATCACAAACTTTAATCGTTTGCGCCCGCATCACTTGCCATACAGCCCTTATCACCGATAGCCAACATCACAGGCTGTTTACGCCTGTTCAATGTTACCCTTCCGCCATCGCGCACACTATTTAACACCCACGAAAACATTGTGGTATTATTGTAAAGAGTATGGTGCTGTTGTCAGAAAAGATCTGACATCGCTCGCAGCCTGTACTGACAGGGATTTGTTGCCGCACACCACGCTGCCATTCTGTTCAGTGGCGCTGCTCCAGCTTATCCCTTCTCCGAAGCTCAAAATAAAAACCCGATAATCATCGCAATATCACAACCGCAAGGAGAATCCCGTGCGAGTCAGCAGAAGACAATTCTTCAAAATCTGCGCTGGCGGTATGGCGGGTACTACGGTTGCGGCCCTCGGTTTTGCCCCGGATGTGGCCCTCGCGGAAACGCGGCAGTACAAACTGCTGCGAGCGCGCGAAACCCGTAATACCTGTACTTACTGCTCGGTGGGATGTGG
>JBOFCH010000388.1:0-3558 GCA_051645985.1 Plesiomonas sp.
CTTACAGCTGCTGCGCGATGAGATCCTGCACCACTGGTGGGGACAAGCGTTAACCGATGACGAACAACCCCTATCGCCCACCGAGCATGCGTTCTGGTATACGCTAGCCCTGCTCGAATCGACCCCCTTGCACGAACTGCGGGGTAACCGCTTTTTACGTCAGCGCCTACATACCTGTCTGGCCCTGCTCATGCAACAGCCCACGAGCGCGGGGGTTTTTATCCGCGGTACGCGGCCATAAGCGACCATTTCCCGGCATGATGTCAGAGAGTGCCCCCCAACAGCAGCAGGCCACATAACGCATCCGACGGATGCATCCGTCGCTCCTACCTGATAGCATCGTGGCTGTTTTGAATTTAACACGGAGTAACAGGCGCATGCGAGCCTCTCCCTCAAGCCTGCTAAACACCCTTCGCAGCTACGCAGACATCCGGCTGTGGTGGATCTTTTTGCTGGGGTGCGCCAGTGGTTTTCCCTGGGTCCTGATCGGCTCCAGTATGAGCGGCTGGTTGAAAGATGCCGGGATCTCTCGGGCAACCATCGGTTTTTTTGGCTCGATTTTTATCGTCTATGCCATTCATTTTATCTGGGCACCCTTGATTGACCGAGTACGCCTACCGTGGCTGCATGCCCGCTTAGGTCAGCGCCGCAGTTGGATCGTACTGATGCAGCTGTTTATCTTAGTGGCCACCATCGCCATTGGTTTTACCAACCCGGCCGACTCCCTGCTGTGGACTGCCTTGCTGGCCTTTACCATTGCAGTCGCCTCCTCCACGCAAGATATCGCCATCGATGGCTACCGGATTGATATTCTGTCGCAGGATAAAGAGATGCTACCGCAAGGCTCGGCGATGGCGGTGATCGGGTGGTGGACCGGTTATTCACTGCCCGGTTATCTGGCCTTTCATTTTGCCGATCAATACGGCTGGCAACATGTGTTCTTGGGGATGAGCCTGATCAGTGCCTGCTGGCTGCTCGGGGTGTTGTTGATCCGCGAGCCGCAAACCGGGCGCGATAAGTTACAAGCCGAGGCCGAAGCTCATTACTCGCGTTATCTGCACAACAGTAAGTTGGTCACGTGGCTGGCGGTGACGGTCATCGAGCCGTTCGCTGAGTTTTTCCGCCGTAATGGCGTATCGCTGGCGTTATCCATCTTGAGTTTTGTGTTTTTATTCAAGATTGGCGAAGCGTTTCTGGGGCGAATGTCGATCACCTTCTATAAAGAGATCGGCTTTAGTAATCAGCAGATTGCCGAATACTCTAAATTAATCGGCTGGTTTGCCACCGTGGTGTTCACTCTGATGGGCAGCATGCTGAACGTGCGTTTCGGTATTGTGCGTGGCCTGCTGATCGGCGGGATTGCCATGGCCGGTAGCAACCTGATGTTTGCATGGATTGCCAGTGTCGGCCCCAATGAGCACCTGTTTGCCGCCACCATTATTGTCGATAACTTCACCACCGCCTTCTCCTCCGTGGCCTTTGTTTCTTTCTTAAGCTGGCTGAGCGGGCGCGCCTTCTCGGCCACCCAATATGCCTTATTGTCATCACTCGGCAATCTGGGGCGTACGACGTTGTCCTCATTGAGCGGACAAATGGTCGATATGCTGCACGGTAACTGGACGCTATTTTTTATCTGTACGTCGCTAATGGTGGTGCCAGGATTAGTCCTGCTGTTGTATGTGGGCAAACGGTTCTCCGCCCTGACCACCGAGCACGGCGCACCAACGAGTGATTCAAGTCACAAATAACTAAATCGATTGCGCAATATGAGATAAAATCTGCGACAGGTCTCACCCAAGCACTTCCCCTGATCGAGAAGTGCTTTTATTATGTGCGCCCTGTTGCACCGAGTTGTAACACTTTATTTCATTACCCGTTGTCGTTTTCTGAGGTATTCATGTACAAACGTCTTGCCTGTTTATCTGCATTTGCTGCCCTGACCGCCACCTCTGTTCAGGCCGAGCCTATCTACAGCTTTGCTAACGTAAGTGCAAACTACCTCGACTGGAGCAGCCGTACCACCAGCGAAACCGGTAAAAAAGATTTCCCATACCTGGAGCTGGAAGGCGGCGCGGGTTACAACTGGGGTGAAGTCTACGGCTTCTTTGATCTGGAAAACCCAACCCGTAACTGGGATCGCGATGATGGCCGCAGCATGCGCATTGCCGCTAAAGGCACCGTGCGTTACTACTTGGGCGACTCCGGTTTTAACCTGTACGGCCACTACTACAACACCACCTCGAACGATTTTTATGAAAATAACCTGATCTACGGTATCGGTTATAACTTCAACGTGGGTCCGGTATGGGCGAAGCCATTCTTGGCCGCGAACTACACCCACAACAAATTCTTCGATGGCAGCAACGGTTACATGTTTGGCTGGGTGCTGGGTTATGACTTCCAAGTGGCGGGCCAGAAGTTCAGCGTTACCAACTGGAACGAATATGAATTTGCCCGTGATGAAGCGTACGGCAATGGCGGTAAAGATGGCCTGAACGGTGCAGCCGCTATCTGGTGGCATCCAACACCAAGCATCACCACCGGCGTGCAGTACCGCTATGCGGACAAGAAACTGGGCAGCGAAGCTTATCAGAATGCCATGGTCTACAGCATCAAGTACAACTTCTGATCTGCGACGTTTGATCCGCGATTGCTGACAAGCTGAATGACAAACAACAAAAACGGACACCAAGGTGTCCGTTTTTTTATGCTTGCGCTATCTCTCCTTCACTGCGACAAACCGCAGCAACAAGATTAATCGCGGAAGTTATTGAACTGGAATGGCTGGCTCAGCTCGGCACCACGAACCAGCGCCATGACCGCTTGCAGATCATCGCGTGATTTACCGGTAACCCGAACCTGTTCGCCTTGGATCTGAGCCTGAACCTTCAGCTTGGAATCTTTAATCAGCTTCACCAGCTTCTTAGCGATATCCGTTTCAATCCCCTGCTTGAGCTTCACTTCTTTACTGAAGGTTTTCCCGCTATGCTCACAGCTATCTGGCTCTTCCAATGCGCCATTTTGGATATCACGCTTCACCAGTGCACTACGCAGGATATCCATCAGCTGCTCAACCTGAAAATCTGATTCAGTAGCCACCTTGATGGTCTGGTTGTTTTCATTTAGTTCGATGCTGGCAGTGACGTTACGAAAATCATAACGGCTTTCCAGTGCCTTGTTGGCATTGTTTACCGCGTTACGAACTTCCTGCAGATCAATTTCAGAGACAATATCAAAAGAAGGCATGACGACTCTCTCTTCTGTCAACTCAACAATGGCGGGCATAATAGCAGAAAGTCAGGAACGACGGGAAAAGATGATGAAAATTACAGTGCTCGGATGTGGCGCCATCGGCCAGTTATGGCTGGCGGCCCTGCATGCGCAGGGACATCAAGTTCAAGGCTGGTGCCGCACTCGCGAACCGGCACCGGTGAGCTTCACCGTTCAGTGGCTAGCGCCTTGCGTTCAAGATATTGTTCAAGATACCGTTCCAGAACAGCATTATCAGGTGCCGTGTCACACCCTCGCCCATCTGGCTGACAGTGACTGCCTACTGGT
>JBOFCH010000389.1:0-2491 GCA_051645985.1 Plesiomonas sp.
AATGGCGGTCAGCCGTTGATGCGAGTCGAACGTGGCCGCTGGCCGGGGTTGTTGGCCGGAGCGCTGCTGCTGATATTGGCGGCGGCGGCGCTGCTGAGCTTGCTCTGGCAGGCACCGCAACAGTCTGGGCCGATGGTGCTGCATGATCCGTATGTGTGGTATCTGCTGCGCTTCACCTTCTGGCAGGCAACGTTGTCGGTATTGTTATCGGTATTGCCCGCGCTGTTTTTGGCGCGGGCCTTGGCTCGGCGGCAGTTTCCCGGCCGACGCTTGCTGCTGCGCCTGTTCTCCATGACATTGGTCTTGCCGGTCTTGGTCGCCGTGTTTGGCTTGATCAGTGTGTACGGTCAAGAAGGTTGGCTGGCCCAGTTGTGCCGTGGGTTAGGCGGCGAGTACCGCTTTTCCCCGTATGGTCTACAGGGCATTTTGCTGGCGCATGTATTTTTTAACCTGCCTCTGGCGACCCGTTTATTGCTGCAAAGCTTGGAGTCTATCCCACAAGAGCAATATCAGATAGCCGCGCAGCTTGGGATGAGCCGAGGTCAGTGTTGGCGTTGGGTGGAGTGGCCGCAAGTACGCCGTCAACTGCTACCGGCCGCCAGTTTGATTTTTATGCTGTGTTTTGCCAGCTTTGCGGTGGTGTTGGCGCTCGGTGGCGGGCCAAAAGCCTCGACACTGGAAGTGGCTATCTATCAGGCCCTGACCTATGACTTTGATCTGGGAATGGCCGCTTGGTTGGCGCTGTTGCAAATGGGCGTCTGTCTGGCGTTGGTGCTGGGCAGTCAGAAACTGGCCGGTTCGTTAGCCGCGCCGACCGGTCGTGGGCAGGGCATGCGCTGGTTACCGGATAACCTGACCAGCCGTTTGACCGATGCGGTGCTGATCGCCTTGGCATTGCTACTGCTGTTACCGCCGCTGTTGGCGGTTGTGGCGGGGGGGATCAGTCAGGCATTCTGGCCGGTGTTACGCCAACCGGCGTTGTGGCAGGCGACATTGACCTCGCTGAGCATTGCGCTGTCCGCTGGTGTGTTGGCATTGCTGCTGGGCATGATGATCGCTTGGACTAGCAGCCGGATGCGGCTGGATGGCGCGTTGCGCCGTGCGCGCTATCTGGAGCTAAGTGGCATGTTGATTTTGGCAATGCCGGGATTGGTGTTGGCAACCGGTTTGTTTTTATTGCTGCAACCCTATCCGGCGCTGAGTGCCCATCCCTTTGCGATAGTGGTGCTGTGTAATGCCATGATGGCGTTGCCATATGTACTGAAAACCCTGACGGTGCCGGTGTTGGACTGCGCCGCTCACTATGATCGCTTGTGCGCATCACTCGGTATGGGAGGGTGGCGCCGTTTGTACTGGGTGGAGTGGCGGGCGCTGCGCCGTCCATTGTCGCTGGCGTTTTCGTTTGCCTGTGTGCTGTCGCTGGGGGATTTTGGGGTGATTGCTTTGTTTGGCAGCGAAGATTTTCGCACTTTACCACTCTATCTGTATCAGCAGATTGGAGCCTACCGCAGTCAAGATGGTGGGGTGACCGCGCTGCTGTTGCTGTTGCTCTGTTTTGGTTTGTTCAGTGTATTTGAACATCGCGCCGAGAGGCGAACCGATGAGCGGGATACCGGCAAATCGCGCACCGCCGAACGCCGAGTGAACTCACCGACCCCCAGAAGGATCATGAAAGGACAATGAGTAATATGCTGTATCTCGATGAGGTGACCTTTCTTTACCAAGATCAGCCGATGTGCTTTGACGTGCAGGTACAGGCCGGTGAGCGGGTGGCGATCCTTGGCCCGAGCGGGGCGGGTAAAAGCACCTTGCTCAATCTGATTGCCGGTTTTTGTCCGTTACACAGTGGCCGCCTGTGGCTGAATGGCACGGAGGCGACGCGGCTGCCGGTGGCACAACGGCCGGTGTCGATGCTGTTTCAGGAGCACAACCTGTTTATGCACCTGACGGTGGCGCAGAATATCGGTCTGGGATTAGATCCGGGATTGCGATTGAATGCGGCGCAGCAGGCGCGACTGGCGGCGGTGGCCGAGTCGGTCGGGCTAGCGGAGTATTTAGCGCGTCGCCCAGATACCTTATCTGGCGGCCAACGTCAGCGCGTCGCTTTGGCGCGCTGTCTGGTACGTGATACGCCGATTTTGTTGCTGGATGAGCCGTTTTCCGCTCTCGACCCGGCGCTACGCAGTGACATGCTGGCGCTGGTGGAAGAGGCGTGTGAGCGTCTGAATCTGACGTTGCTGATGGTGTCGCACAATTTGGATGATGCCGCGCGCATAGCACCGCGTACCTTGTTGGTCGATGATGGCCGTATCTGTTATGACGGCCCGACCGCCGATTTACTTAGCGGCGCCGCGCCGCAGGCACGCATCCTCGGCGTACCGGTCACAGCCAATAGCCAAAAGAACGACCGGAATGGCTGACCGGATTGGGCGTGAGCAACGTGCAGCCCGCGCAAGATCAGAGCTTGAGCACATCGCGCAGGTGATCGGTA
>JBOFCH010000390.1:0-3632 GCA_051645985.1 Plesiomonas sp.
GACCCTTTTTGACAAGGAACCCCCTCATGGCACGTATCATCGTAGTAACCTCTGGTAAAGGAGGCGTTGGCAAAACCACTTCAAGCGCAGCCATTGCCACCGGTTTAGCATTGAAGGGAAAGAAAACAGTCGTGATCGACTTTGATATCGGCCTACGTAATCTGGACTTAATCATGGGCTGTGAACGCCGCGTAGTGTATGACTTTGTTAATGTCATTCACGGCGATGCCAGTCTGAATCAGGCCCTGATTAAGGATAAGCGGGTTGATAACCTGTACATTCTGCCCGCGTCCCAAACCCGCGATAAAGAAGCACTGACCCGCGAAGGGGTCGAAAAAGTGCTGAATGAGCTGGATAAAATGGAATTCGAGTACGTGCTGTGTGATTCACCGGCAGGTATCGAAACCGGCGCATTGATGGCACTGTATTTTGCCGATGACGCGATTGTGACCACGAACCCTGAAGTCTCTTCTGTTCGCGACTCTGACCGGATTTTGGGCATTTTGTCTTCCAAATCCCGCCGCGCTGAAAAAGGCCAAGAGCCAATTAAAGAACACCTGCTGTTAACCCGCTACAGCCCGGGCCGCGTAACTCGCGGTGACATGCTGAGTGTGCAGGATGTCGAAGAGATCCTGCGCATCCCATTACTGGGCGTGATCCCAGAAAGCCCATCGGTGCTACGTGCATCGAATCAGGGTGAACCGGTGATCCTGGACAATGAGTCCGAAGCGGGTCAGGCCTATCTTGATACGGTCGAACGCCTGCTGGGTACCGAGCGACCTTTCCGTTTCCTTGAGGAAGAGAAGAAAGGCTTTTTAAAACGACTGTTTGGGGGATAACTCATGGCGCTCCTCGATTTTTTCCTGTCCCGTAAAAAACAGACGGCAAGCATCGCCAAGGAGCGTTTGCAGATTATTGTTGCTGAACGTCGCCGTGGTGATAGTGAGCCTCACTATTTACCGGCGCTTAAGCAAGACATTCTGGCGGTGATTTGCAAGTATGTGCAGATCGATCCAGAACATGTCTCCGTTCAGCTGGAGCAAAAGGGCGACGACATTTCCGTATTGGAACTGAACGTCACCCTGCCGGAAGATGCAAAATAAACAGTCGGCAACTGCCGGCTTATACCGGCTGTTCCAGTAACTGTTGCAAACGTTCACCCATCAACGCACCGCGCCAGCCGGACAATAACTCCGGTTGCTCGTGGTGCTGTCTCTCCTCTGGGGAATGATTCCATGTCCAGCTCAATAACTGATGGATCTGGCGACGTGATGCCAGCAATTCACTGCTCAGCCCGGTGACTGCTTCCTGCTCGCCAATAAAGGCTTTCACCCGCTTTAAGGTCGCCTTATATTCCGGATTATCCACCAGACGGCTCAACGGTGCGGGACACTCGCTATCCGGCAAGGCTTTCGCAGCCTGTACCATCGCCAGCATAGTTTTACCGTGGAAGCGAATTTCCGGATGTTCCAGCTCCAGATTATTCAGATCGCTCAGCGTCTGTGGCATATAACGCGCCACTTTCCACAAGTTAGCCTCTTTCACCACAAAGTTAAGCGCCAGATTGCGCCGCTCAGCTTCGTGCAAACGCCACTTGGCCAACAACTTGAGTACCGCTAACTGACGCGGGCGCAATTGCCACGCATTGCCAATATCACGGTATAACTCATCCGGTGACGTGACCTGTGAGCGGCGCTGCACAATTTGATGGCACTCAGCATCTACCGCCGTCTGCCAGCCCGCCGCAGTAATTTTCTCCTGCAAACGTTCATACATCGGCAGCAAGTAATACACGTCAGCCGCTGCATAGTGACACTGCTTTTCGGTCAGCGGACGAGCCAGCCAATCAGTACGGGCCTCGCCTTTATCCAGCTCGACACCCAAATACTCCGCCACCAGCGCCCCAAATCCAGTGGAGATCCGATGGCCCAAAAAGGCGGCCATAACCTGCGTATCCAGCATCGGCGATGGCATGATCCCCAGCGCGTACTGGAACACTTCCAGATCTTCACCACACGCGTGCAAAATCTTCACGATCTGTGGGTTGCACAATAAGTCACGCAGTGGACTCAGATCGGCGATGGCAATCGGGTCAATCAGTGATACATCCTGCCCATCATACAGCTGTACCAGCCCGAGTTGTGGATGTAACGTCCGGGTGCGGACAAATTCAGTATCAATCGCAACCCGTGATGTTCCGGATGCACGCAGGCAAACCTGCCGCAAGGCTTCATCAGTGGTAATCAGTCGGTAATCCACAACAATCTTCTCTTTAAAACTTTCAACAACACATAAAGAAAACGCCGGCAGTAGCCGGCGTTTTATCAGTCAGCGGGGCATCCTATCAGGATGCTTTCGCCTGCACACTCACCTCGGCGGTGGCAGGTTCAGCTGTCTGCAATTCTTCACGCAGTACTCGCCGCAGTATTTTACCCACATTTGTCTTCGGAAGCTCATCCCGAAACTCAACAATTTTCGGGCATTTGTAACCGGTCAGGTTTTTCCGACAAAACGCCATCAGTTCATCACGGGTCAACGATGGGTCTTTTTTCACCACGCAGATTTTCACCGCTTCGCCAGAGGCTTCACTGGGTACCCCAACGGCCGCCACTTCCAACACTTTCGGATGGTGTGCGATCACATCTTCAATTTCATTCGGGTACACGTTAAAACCGGAAACCAAGATCATGTCTTTCTTACGATCCACAATGCGCATAAAGCCGTCATCATCGATACGCACGACATCACCGGTTGCCAGCCAACCCTCTTTGAGAATTTCGGCCGTCGCTTCTGGGCGCTGCCAATAACCCTGCATCACCTGTGGGCCTTTCACCCACAACTCACCCGCCTCACCGTGACCGACTTCCTGACCATCATCATCCACCAGCTTAATGTCGGTCGACGGTACCGGCAAACCGATAGCGCCGTTATACCCAGCCAGATTGTACGGACAACCGGCCACCAGCGGTGAGCACTCGGTCAGGCCATAACCTTCCAGCAGCTTCGTACCGGTCAGCTTCTGCCATTGTTCAGCCACCGCACGTTGTACCGACATGCCACCGCCCACGGTCAGACGCAGCGAGCTAAAATCCAGCTCACGGAAATCTTCGTTGTGGATCAGCGCATTAAACAGGGTGTTCACCCCAGTGATCGCCGTGACTTTGTAACGCGCCAACTCTTTAACAAAACCGGGAATATCACGTGGGTTGGTGATCAACAGGTTACGCCCGCCCATTTCCAAAAACAGCAAGCAGTTTACCGTCAGCGCAAACACGTGATACAGCGGCAGCGCCGTCACCACCAACTCGCGGCCTTCATCCAGAATCGGCGAATAACCGGCTTTGGCTTGCAGTACGTTCGCCACCATGTTGCAGTGCGCCAGCATTGCGCCTTTAGAAACCCCAGTGGTACCACCGGTGTATTGTAAAAAGGCAATGTCTTGCGGAGTGATCAGCGGTTTTACATACTGCTGACTACGCCCTTTACGCAACGCGCCACGGAAGGAAATCGCATCCGGCAGGTTGTACTTTGGCACCATTTTTTTGATGTACTTCACCACGAAGTTCACCAGTGTGCCTTTTGCCATTGACAGTTGATCGCCCATCCGGGTCAAGATCACATGCTTGACGCTG
>JBOFCH010000391.1:0-1795 GCA_051645985.1 Plesiomonas sp.
CGTGTTGAAGCTGGTGCTGGATAGTCTGGACGGGACGGAAAAACCACAACCGGGCATGACGCGGATGCAGCGTCAACTGACATGGCGTGGCACGTTGAGCCGTTTACATGCGCATGATACGCAGGCGGCCGCAGAGTAATGGGGTTCGTTTAAGGTTGTGTGCACGGTTGGTACACAATAAAAAAGCCAGCAATCTGCTGGCTTTTTTTATCAAATTTGGTGGCCCCACCCCGGCTTGAACGGGGGACCAAGCGATTATGAGTCGCCTGCTCTAACCACTGAGCTATGGGGCCTAATGGGCGCAATTATAGGAAATCGGGCTAGGCGAGTCTACTCTTCATCGAGTTACTTGCTGTTTTTTAATACAACTTTCTATAAATAGCGTCACATTTTGAGGATCCAGTAGAAAAAATCTTTGATCCACCACCGAGATCATCAGTCAATCAAGATGAAACGTCGGCAGTTTTAGGTTCCAGCGGATCGCCGCCAATCGGATCCCGAGAGTGCTGAATAATCCCAATAACATAGCATGATCGGCACCCATGCCGAGACTCAGCGCGCTGGTATGCAAGATCCCGCCAATAATACAGGCGGTGGCATAGATTTCGGTACGCAAGATCATCGGAACTTCCCGGGCCAATACGTCTCGGATGATCCCACCGCCAACCCCAGTGATCACGCCCATAACGACAGCCACCATCGGCGTTGCACCGCACAGCAGGGCTTTATTCACCCCAATGCCGAGGAAAACGGCTAAGCCGACGGCATCCAGCACCGGTAAGACCCACCACGGGATCCGCCGCGCCGGCCGGATCAGCAGCATGCTGAGTGCACAGGTGATAAAGATCACCACCAGATAGAAGGGATCGCGGATCCAGAACACCGGCCCCGCATCCAGCGCCATATCACGGATAGTTCCGCCGCCAATGGCGGTGACGGAGGCCAGTACGACGACCCCGAACGGATCCATCCGCAAGCGGCCGGCCAGGAGTACACCGGAGATAGCAAATACCGCGGTGCCCAGCATGTCGAAAAAATACAGCATGTGATGGAAAGCCCTCAGAGTCAGTCAATTTTAAAACGCCGGCGATTGTAGCGTTTAGTGGCTGGCTGGCAACGGGCTTTTTACTGAATTATGACGCAGGTGAGAGTTTGGCCAGTGCGGTACAAATGTGCTGTGCGCCTTGCAGCATACGGGGTCCGCTGCGGCTTAACAAACTCTCCTCCACCGCGATAACAGGGATATCCAACAACCCTTTCCAGTAGCGGCGCACCTCGGCTACGGTTTGGGCGTTTCCCGGAACCAAAATGGCTTTGGGTTGGCGCAGCAAGACTTGTTCACGGCTAATTTTGGGCCAGCTTAGGCCACTATCGGCAAAGATATTTTTGCCACCGCACAAGCTCACCAGTTGTGATTGCAGGGTGTCGCCCCCGGGGGTAAACATCGACTGAGTACCGTACTGAATGAACACCGGGAGCGGCGTGGTACGTTGGTGGGTGTGTTGCAGCGTACTGAATTGCGTACGCAGAGAGTGCGCGTTGGCACGAGCCTCGTCGGGATGGGCACTGTAGACGGCCAGTTGCTCCAGCTCGTCGGCCAGATCGGTCAGGTGGCGCGGATCGGCATAAAACACCGGAATGCCCAGTTGCTCTAACTGTTGCAGTGGACGGGTCGGATTCCCCCCTTTCCACGCCAGCACCAGATCCGGTTTTAACAGTAAGATCCGCTCGACATTGATGCCGCGGTGATCGGCGACCCGTTCTAGCTGTTGCGCGGCCGCTGGGTAATCGGAAT
>JBOFCH010000392.1:0-4064 GCA_051645985.1 Plesiomonas sp.
CGTACGCAGACCGTCTTAGCTACAGATCCCAAGATTGCGGCCCAAGCTCCAGTGGCAGCCCCGGTCGCCAGCGCTCCGGCTTCGACTCGCGACGCGAAGGACGCGAAGAAAGTGGCTGCGGTTGCGGCTACCGCCGGCGTGGCGGCTGCGGGTGTAACGGCGGCGGTGCACGCTACGACGGTACCGTCTTCTAGTACACCGGCTGACGTACAATCGAACGCACAGCCAGAGTTGATCACGCCATTGCCAGCGCCTACGCCTGCGGCGGCAGCTTCGCCGTCAGTCTCTGCGGCGCCGGTGGGTAACGTTGCCGAGCGTTACGCGGCACTGGAAAATGTGCCAGTTCCGCCAGAGCGCGCGTCAGCGGCAGCAGGGTCAACCAGCGCAGCCAGCACTGCGCCGTTAGCCCAGCAGGCTCAGCCGATTGTGCCATTGGCCGTTTCCGCAGGCATGCTGGCTAACACCGAACAACAGGAGGCGCAGGCGCAAAACCTGACGCCAGAAGAGGCAAAACAGCTCCGGCAACAGTTGGTAGACTCGGCGGCAGAAATCAGCCGCTTGACCGAGAACAACGTCAGTTTGACCAATCAGGTCAGTGAGCTGCAAATCCGCGTTAAACAGTTGCAGATTGAGCTGGATAACGAAGTGGCTTTTCGCAAAGAAGCGAATCAAGCGATGGCGCAGGCGGCAGAGCAAGCCAAGGCTCTGGAGCTGGAGCGGATGAAAAACAAGATGTTGGAGGAGTCCTCTGGCTCTTTGATCCAGCAAATGTCTCGCAGCTGGCCGTTAGCCATTGGGGTGGGTGTGATCCCGCCAGTGTTGCTGGGGGCATTGCTGTGGTTGCTGTATCGCGTGCGTCAGCGCCGACAAAATGCGCTGTTATCACAGGCGTTTGAAGAGCATCAGCCGAAAGATTTTGGTGGGGCTGCCGCCTTCGCTCTGGGTAATGATACGCCGGATCTCAGCCGTCCGGATGATATGGAGATGCCATGGGAAGAGGCTGATACCTCCGCGCATCCGGCAGAAAATAGCACGCAACCGGCCGCTGAGTTACCACAGCCGCCATCACTGTTTGCATCGTTACCAGGTTTGAGCGATGACAATCAGTCGGAGAACGATAACGATGGTGATGTGTTGCTCAATACTCCGCGCCGGGAAACAGGCCGTGCGCCGATGAATGAGGAAGACTTCGATCTGGCATATTCGCACGCTGATAATAACGGGCTGAACACGCCGGAAAGTGCCGAGTTGGCATCGCTGGTGGATCTGGATCTGGCCCATGACGAGATGTTGGGTGGGGATGAAATTGTCGACGTGCTGCTTTCCACGCCATCACTGGCGCACGGATCTCCGTTGGATCATGATGATGAGATCCGTTTGTTGGCGGATATGGATGATGAAGATCCGATCTTATCCCTGAGCGATGAAGATTTGTTTGAATCGCTGACGCCAGCGGCGACTAAAGTTGCCACGCCAGAGACAGCCGCCATGCCAGAGCCGGAACAGACAAAAAAGTCCGAGCCGGAGATTGAGCCAGCGGTAGCGGCTCCGGCGCAATTGGAATCAATAACCGCCACATCAAGCACTCGTGCCCCGGTCACGACTGCGCCAGTACCTGCTGTAGAGCCTGTCGCCGCTGATGCTGACGATGATGAAACTGAAGCTGACGCCGCACCGCAGCAGGCGTCGATTGCCTCTGAGCTGGCTTCGACCAAACCGGCCCCGGTGGTTCAGGCGGTAGCGCTTGAGCCTGAGCCTGAGCCGACAGATGTTCCTGCGCCAGTAGAGCCAAGCAAGGCAACAGCGCAGCCGTCAGTCACTGAGATGGCTACACAGGTTGTTGCAGCCGACACCGAACCTGCCGCGGCGGCAGATTTGGCGAGTGAGCCACTAGAATTAGCGTTAGAGCCACAAACTGCACCAGCGCTGCAAGCACAGGCGGTTGAACAACCTGAACCCATTGAGCTATCGGAAAGCGCAGAGCCGTCAACGGCTGTCGCACCGTCGGATGAGCCGTTGCGCCAGCCAGTGCCGGCAGTAACGGAAATGCCAGCATTGTTGGATTTAGATTTGGCGACGCCATCGGAGTGGCAATTAGCACCCGCAACGGAAACGCCAACCGCAGAGCCATCGGCATCGTCGGCTGAATTGACACTGCCTGCACCAGACGTTGCCGATGTTGCGGCAGAGGCATTATCTGCATCAGAAGCTGAATCTGCACCAGAAGTTGAATCAGATGCGGAGCCATTTCGCTCCGAAACGGAACGGACTCTGGCGGCGGCTTTAGCCGGTGCGCGTCATCGCTCGCCGTTACCGCCGCTAACAGGCAGTGATGCCGAGCGCGGCGATGACGATGATGTCGAGGCACAAATACAGCTAGAGCCAACACAACCTGAACCGGCGCAATCAGAGCCAGCTCAACCAGAGCCAACGCAATCGGCGCACGCGCAATCAGAACTTGCTCCCGAGCCGGTCAACGCGAACGATCAAGAACGTCCGGAAGAGCCACATCCTACGGATACCGAAGCGGCCCATCGCGACGCGTATCGCGCGCATGAAAGCTTGCTGACACCGGAGGAGCAAAAGCAGCTGTTTGCTGAACAACTGCTGGATCTGCCGGAGATGACGGAGGCCGATTTTGACTTGTCCGCCCCGATGTCTGAGCCTGCGGCCGAATGGCGGATGCCTGTCCCCCCTGAGCCAGCATCGGAAGATGAAGACTGGGCGGCGCAGGATAATCTGATGGCCGCTGCGGTGCAGGTGACGCCGGAAGAGCGTGATGCGTTTACTCAAAGCTTTGTCGAGGCCGAAGCGCAGGAAACCGAAGCCGATGATGATGTGGTTGGCAAACTGATCCTTGCCCGCGCTTATCTGGATATCGACGATCCGGAAGGGGCACAGCCTTTGCTGGAGTCAGTGCTTAAGCAGGGAAATTCAGAGCAACAAGAGCAGGCGCGTAAAATGCTGCAAGAAATGGCCTGAAAATAACCCATATCACCGCCATTCGCTGGTCGGAGCTTAAAATACGGTGCTGAGAGGCACCGTATTTTTGTTTATAATGTGGCGTTTTCCCCGCAGTAAATTCAGTTAATAAAGGTAAGTGGACTATGCGTATAGCGCTGGGCATTGAATATGATGGCAGCCGGTATTACGGTTGGCAGCGTCAGCTGGAGGTGGACAGCGTACAGGGCCGTCTGGAGCAGGCGTTGTCTAAGGTCGCCAACCATCCGGTGGATGTGTGTTGTGCCGGTCGTACCGATGCGGGCGTACATGGCACCGGTCAAGTGGTTCATTTTGATACCGATGCGGTACGTAAAGATGTCGCTTGGACGATGGGGGTTAACGCTAACCTGCCAGATGATATTGCCGTGCGCTGGATGCAGCCGGTGTCAGATGATTTCCATGCGCGTTTTAGCGCCACAGCGCGTCGTTACCGCTATATTATCTATAATCACCGCTACCGCCCGGCGATCTTACGCCGTGGTCTGACACATTACCATTTGCCGCTCGATGAGCAAAAAATGCAGCGTGCGGGGCAATATCTGCTGGGAGAGAATGACTTTACCTCTTTCCGTGCGGTACAGTGCCAGTCGCGAACGCCTTGGCGTAACGTGCATCATCTGAAAGTGACCCGCCAAGGCAATTATGTGATTGTAGATATCAAAGCCAACGCCTTTGTGCACCATATGGTTCGTAATATTGTGGGGAGCCTGTTGGAAGTCGGTGCCGGTAATCAGCCGGAAGAGTGGATTGCTTGGTTGCTGGCGGTCAAAGATCGTAATCTGGCGGCAGCCACCGCGAAAGCGGAAGGGCTGTATCTGGTGGAAGTGGATTACCCTGAGCAGTTTACTCTGCCAAAACCGGCGCTAGGGCCACTGTTTGTTCTGGATTAATAAAATATTAACACATAAGTACAACGGCAAGTAAGTACAACGACAAGTGCGCAGCGTAACGTCCCCTTATTAGGGGGTTAACGGCGCGCTGCCGATTATTGGCAAGGAATACGGCAAGGATGTGAGCTATGGGTCTATTGCAGACCATGTTGGATTTTATCTTGCACATCG
>JBOFCH010000393.1:0-1550 GCA_051645985.1 Plesiomonas sp.
GTTATCTACTCTTCACTATTGACCTTAGCTCAAGATGAAGAGCCACCACGGCGTTGCAGTTGATCGCGCAGATTTGGTGGAGTGCCTTTGATAGTCAGGGTATCGGTCGCCGGATCCCAAAAAATCCGCTCGCCCATCAGCAACGCATCAAAACTGAGGGTAATGCCACCACCGCTGCCGGTAAATTTAGTCAGCTGGCGTAAAGTGCTGCGATCGGCCGGGAACGACTCTTCCAGCGCATAATCTTGCTGCTCCGCAAACTGATAAAAGTTTTGTTCGCCCACTTCCGGCAACTCGTTCGACAGTGCCTTAAGCTCAATCTCCTCACCAGCCTGCAACTGCTCACTGCAATAGCTGTAGACTTTCTGGCGATACTCTTGACGTTCACCTTTGTCCAGCTGTGCTTCGGCGCAATAATCATCGACTGCCTGCAACAAGCCCCGGTTTTGTGCCTTGGTATCCAGCCCTTCTGCCGCACCCAGAAAGTCCATAAAGAAATCGGAGACTTTACGCCCGACTCGCCCTTTAACAAATGTTAGGTAACGTTGTGATTCGGGGTTACTCTGCCATTCGGTCAGGTCAATGCGCGCAGCTACATCCAGATGGTTGATATCCAGATACTGCGTAGTGCTGACATCCAGCGCTTCATTCACGCGCATGCTGACACAACTGTTCAGCTGAGCAATAAACAAATATTCCGAGGCCAGATAACGATACTGACACATCACCACCACGCCGCTTTCAGCAAACGGGTATTTGGCCAATTCATCACGCAACTGGGTGGTGGCCTCACGGGAGAACGACAAAAAATCCGTTTGTTGTTTTACCAGCGCGCGCAATTTATCGGCAAAGACACTTTCAGCATCAAACAGGCCATATGCCTTACCGGCTTTGGCGGAATATACCCGATGCAGTTCTTCCATCATCTGCTCAGTAGCATCACTGACGGTCAGCAGGGAATCACGCAAGATCATTTGCAACGAGGATTCATCTTGTTTGACCAGTTGGTGCAGTACGATATGGTTAACTTTAAGGGTCATGTTGCCGTTTCTCCGCATGCGCGTTGATTCATCAAAAGCCAAGCTTTTGTGAGGGTTCTTGAATAAAGGGATATTGAATCACCCCACCCCTCGCAGCGCAACCGAAAACCAATCAACAGGTCAGCGCACAAAAAAGCAGAAATTGGCAGACGCTTTAGGTATCATATTCCACTAAAACACCGTTATGAGCACAGTTTAATGCCACAAAAATCTCGTTACAGCGACGAAAAAGTCGAGCAAATTCTGAATGAAATGATTGAAACTCTTGAGCGTCATCAGGTTCCGGTTGACCTGTCACTGATGGTTTTGGGTAATATGGTCACCAACGTGATTAACTCCAGCATTGCGCCAGCACAGCGTAAAGTCATTGCGCGTTCTTTTGCCGATGCACTGCTTTCTTCTGTTAAAGAAGAAAAACTGCAATAAATGACAGGGGTGGCAGAAGCCTGATGTTCAAGACCGGCCCGCAATACCGAGAGAAAGTGTCCCAGATGATTAC
Organism: Plesiomonas sp.; assembly: GCA_051645985.1. Lineage (GTDB taxonomy): Bacteria > Pseudomonadota > Gammaproteobacteria > Enterobacterales > CAMTGL01 > Plesiomonas. The sequence continues at coordinate 1,540 of JBOFCH010000393.1, forward strand.
TTGGGGACACT
>JBOFCH010000394.1:0-3049 GCA_051645985.1 Plesiomonas sp.
GGAATACCGTCTACGCCCATCGATACTCCTGAGTCTGAACTATCTGCGTTCGTCTCATTCCACCACCAATCCGACCGATCCTTTGTTTATCGGAAACCGGTTTGTGGCGCGTAATATTGGCTATGACAGAAATTCCGCCGCATTGGCGGTAAAAATCGCATTTTAACCACAAGGATGCGCTGATTCCGATGAAAAACATGCTGTTATTGATAGTGAGTTGTTTGATGCTCACGGTGACTGGATGTGCTACCCAGTCTCCGGCGTATATTCCGGTTGCGCCTGAGTATCACTTGGGGGCGGGGGATGAGATCAGTATTCAGGTTTATGATGCCCCAGGTTTATCGATGCGAGTCATCATTGGCCCGGATGGTGTCATTAATTACCCGTATTTGGGTACGCTGAAACTGCAAGGGCAAACGACTGAACAGCTGGTGGCGACGCTGACCCACGGATTGCAAAACGGTTATCTGATTAATCCGCAGGTGACCGTGAATATTACCCGTTTTCGCGATGTTTACATTGGTGGCGAGGTTGAAAATCCAGGTGCTTTTGCCTACCGACCGGGTCTAACGGTGGAGAAACTGATTGCGCTGGCGGGCGGGTTTACTGATCGCGCCGATCGTCAGGCTATTAAACTGCGAACCCGCGTAGCCCCATCGGCTAGTTCTCACTCTAGCCAGAACAGTCACGGGCAGCCGGCGGCCTCGGTAAGCCGCGTGAGTCCGGTCAGTCTTGAGCAGCCATTGCGCCCGGATGATCTGGTGATGGTTGAGCAAAGTTTCTTTTAATTTTTTAATCCAGACAGATAGATAATCTATGACGTCATTATTGGTTGAAAAAGGCATGAAGCTGGAGAGTACTCTGGATTTTAGCCGTGTCACCGCGGAAGTTCGGCGAGTCTGGCTGCGCATTGTGGTGTTTGTTTTGGTGGTATCTGCACTGGCCGTGCCGTTTATCATCGGCATGACACCGGTATATCAAGCGACGGCAACCTTGTTGTTTCGTGCTGAGTCAGAGAATGTGTCACCGGTTGCAAACGTCTACCGGTTTGATTCTTCCCGTAAAGAGTATTACGACACCCAGTTTCAGATTCTGCAATCACGCCGTATTGCCGAACACGTGGTCGATAAGCTGGGATTAGCGGCGCGGCCTGAGTTTTCCGGGCAATCTAAGCCCGGTATCCTTCGGCGGTTACTGGGCAAAGACGCATCGACAACGTTGACACCTGAACTGGCGCGTCGCCATGCGGTAGATTATCTGCTCAAACATCTGACCGTCACGCCAGTGCGCAATACACAAATGGCCGACGTTACGTTTGAATCGCCGGATGCTGAGCAGGCTTTTCTGGTGGCCAATGCGGTGGCACAGGCGTATATCGATTTTTCTGCTGAACAGCGGTTGGCTGCAACGTTGCAGGCAGCCCAGTGGAATAAAAATCGGTTGGCCGAGCTGAGTCGACAAATCACCGCGCAGGAAAAGAGCCTGAGCGACTTTTTGCAGCAACATGGCTTGATCACATTTCGTGGTGTCGATGGTTTGCAGACGGAAGAGCTGGGGATCATTACCAATAAACTGGCGGATGCCCGTGAGCAGCGAATCGCGGCCTTGTCACAATACCAGGCGATTACGACCGCCGGTGGCGGTTATATTGCTGATTTATCAGCTATCCCTGAAGCGTCTAGCCACCCACAAATTCAGGATTTACGCATTGCGCTGATCAAAGCACAGGAAAATCTGGCGGAGTTGACCCGGGTTTACGGTGACAAATTTGATAAGGTGCAGCAGGCTAAGGCGCAGGTCGCGGCGATCCGTGCCCAGACTCAGGTGGTGTTGCGTGAAATTGCTGACGGCATTTATCAGCGTTACCAGGCGGCGCTGAAAAAAGAGCAGCAATTTGAACAGGCCTTGGTTCAGAAAAAAGCACAGTTCAGCCAGTTGGCCGAACAGACCTCTGCATATGACAACCTGAAAAATAACCTCAGTAAAACCCGCGAGTTATACAACGTATTTTATCAGCGTCAGCAGGAGACACAGGCGAACAGTACCTATACCGAAGCCAGTGCCACCTTATTTGAGCCGGCACAGCAACCGCTGCGTCCTGCCAAGCCCAATAAACCGTTGTTCCTGATTATGGTCGCGGCGTTTACTGGGGTGCTGGCGGTGTGCTTTGTCGTTGTCAAAGCGTCGCTGGCTAATACGGTGGATACGTTGACGCAAGTTGAGCGTCGTCTGGGTCGTGCTCCGTTGGGCGAGATTGTCCGGCTAGCGGACACAGCACTCACGGTGCCGGACGTGGTGCGGTTGAGCACTATGGAGCCGCGTTTAAGTGAGTCCGTGGAGGGTTTGCGTGCCTCGTTGTTGTTACAGCCCACGTCTTACCCTGTGTTAATGGTGTGTTCGACCGCCGTTGCTGAGGGGAGTTCGACCATCAGTGCCTTGCTGAGTACGGCGCTGGCGCAGGATCTGCCGACGCTGTTGATTGATGCCAATTTACGCGATAGCACTCTTAGCCGTAGCTTTGCCACTGACCAGCCCGTGGGGTTAGCGGAGGTGTTGGCGGGCGTTGCCGAGGTGGAGTCTTGTATTTTACCGGCGACCTCGATACGACCGTGGGCCTTGTTGCCAGCGGGAAATCCGACGGTTTCGCCGTTGCTGGCACTCTCTTCGCCACGTTTGCCAATGGTACTGGATGCTTTGCTGGGCCGGTATGCACGGATTGTGATTGATGCGCCTGCGGTAACCACCTGCAAAGATGCGTTGCTGATCGGGCGTTATGTCAGCGGTTGTGTGTATGTGGTGAAATCCCGTGAGCTATCGGCCAACCAGATTTTGTCCGGTTTGAATCAAGTGCGTCAGCAGCAGATTGCGCTGGCAGGGTTGGTGCTGAATCAGGTGCCGGAGTCTTTACTGGAGGGCGCTGAAAACCTGATGCCGACAGGTGGCTTACCGGCGTCGCATGTGGCTGATCAGGGCAATTTTGAGATGCCACAGTGATGAGTTTGGTTACGTTATGAGTCTGATTAAAAGTGCCACGACGATTGGTGGTGCG
>JBOFCH010000395.1:0-2561 GCA_051645985.1 Plesiomonas sp.
CAATCAACAATCACAACGTTTTTCATGTTCAGCTTCTCCCTCAAGCCTGCTGGCGGTGGCGCGGATAATAGGTGTCATTATGGCTGGCTTTGTCACGCAGCCCGTGCGGTACCTGATACAAGGCGCCGAGCGTGCTCAGGGCATCGGCTTGTGCTACATAAGCGGCGCTGCCGAAGCTGTCCAGATAGCGGCAGGCGCCACCACGAAACGGTGGGAAGCCCAAGCCGTAAATCAGTGCCATATCGGCTTCAGCGGCGCTGCCGATGATGCCTTCTTCTAAGCAGCGCACCACTTCGTTCACCATTGGGATCATCAAGCGGGCGATAATCTCTTCGCTGCTAAATTCGCGCCGCGGTGCACAGACATCAGCCAGCAGTGCATAGGTGGTCGGATCGGCCTCTTTTTTCGGCTTGCCCTTTGCATCTTGGGTATAGCGATAGAAGCCCTGTCCATTTTTCTGGCCAAAACGTTGCTGCTCGAACATCACATCCACCGCATCGCGGTGATCTTTTTGCATCCGCTCTGGGAAACCGGCCGCCATTACCGCTTGAGCGTGATGCGCGGTATCCATCCCCACCACATCCAGCAGGTAGGCCGGACCCATCGGCCACCCAAACTGTTTTTCCATCACCTTATCCACTTGCTGGAAGTCCGCGCCGTCACGTAGCAGCAAGCTGAAACCGGCAAAGTACGGAAACAGGACGCGGTTGACGAAAAAGCCCGGGCAGTCGTTGACTACAATCGGTGATTTGCCCATTTTGGCGGCATAGGCCACCACGCGGGCGATGGTCTCTTCTGAGGTGTGTTCACCTCGGATGATCTCAACCAGTGGCATCCGGTGTACCGGATTGAAAAAGTGCATGCCACAGAAATTTTCTGGGCGTTGCAAGGCGCTGGCCAGCACATTGATCGGGATGGTCGAGGTGTTGGAGGCCAGTACCGAATCCGCTGGTAGCCGTTGCTCAACCTCAGCCAGCACGCTTTGCTTGATTTTCGGGTTTTCCACCACCGCTTCCACCACGATGTCGCTGCGCTCGATGCCGGCGTAGTTCAGGCTCGGGGTGATGGCGGTCAGGGTTTGCGCCATCTGTAGGCCGCTGATCTTGCCTTGCTCGCGCTGTTTATCCAGTAATTTAGCTGCTTCGGTCATACCCAGAGTCAGTGATTTTTCACTGATGTCTTTCATCAGAACCGGAACACCTTTTAACGCCGACTGGTAGGCGATCCCGCCACCCATAATGCCTGCGCCGAGCACCGCGGCGTGCGCCGTCGGTTTCCCCGCTTTGGCTGCTTGCTTGGCTTTGCTTTTCAGCAACTGATCGCCCAAGAAGATCCCCACCAACGCGGTGGCGACATCGGATTTTGCCAGCGGAATAAAGTGGCGGGTTTCGATTTCCAATGCCGCATCGCGCGTACAGCGCGCCGCCGCTTCCACACTACTGACCGCAGCCAGCGGCGCGGGATAGTGTTTACCGGCAATTTGCAACACCATCGCCTTGGCGGTACTAAAGCTCATGGCCGCTTCGGTGGCATTGAGTGCCAGCGGTTGTAGCTTGACCTGACGGCGCGCTTGCCAGTTTAAGCGACCGGCAATCGCCTCTTGCAGCATCTGCAACGCCGCGGCAGGCAGTTTATCGCGGGCGACGACCGCATCCAGAATGCCCAGCTTGAGCGCGGCCTCGGCGCCAATCTCTTTGCCTGCGGTGATCAGCTCCAGTGCAGAATCAGCGCCAATCAAACGTGGCAGACGTACAGTGCCACCAAAACCCGGCATGATCCCAAGTTTGGTTTCCGGCAGACCAACGCGCGCCTGACTGTCACCAATACGTAGATCGGTGGCCAGTACGCATTCTAGTCCGCCCCCCAGCGCAATGCCGTTGACGGCGCAGACCGTGGGCACCGGCAGATCTTCTAACTGATTGAAAATCGTATTGGCGCGTGCCAGCCAGCGTTGCAGCTCCTCTTCGGGGAGCGCAAACAGGCCGAGGAATTCGGTGATGTCAGCGCCGACAATGAAGGCATCTTTGGCCGAGCTGACCAACAGACCTCGCAAGGCGGTTTGCCCTTGCAGCAGCTCCAGCGCTTCACCGAGGCTGGTTAAGGTCTGTAGATCGAATTTATTAACGGCAGCGGACTGGGCGGAAAATTGCAGTTCGGCAATCCCGTCAGTCAGCCAGCGCAGGGTCAGGGTTGGGCTTTGATAAAGCATCTTCTATCTCCAGAGCCGGATCTCTCCGGGGGGCAACACTGGCCGCAGCCAGCTGAGGGTACGCACCGGATAACGAGCCAGTGTCATATTTTTAACCAGTGTGCTTTCAAATTAACAATATTTCAACACTCATTTAAAACATTTGTTTAATTTTTTGTTAACCATGAGGAGGCTCGATTCAGCGGCGAAAAGCGGCGGTCGTGGGGCTGCCATCACCGGTATCACCCTCGGTTTAATCAGTAAATTGGTGCGGCTAGGCAGAAGCCCACAGTGCCAACGGGCTGTGCTACTATGGGAATTCAGTGATGAATAGAAGAAAGGGTATTTTCATGGAACACGCTTACCGCGCGCA
>JBOFCH010000396.1:0-2277 GCA_051645985.1 Plesiomonas sp.
AAAATTGAAATGGTGGTGGCGGATGAGATTGTCGATACCTGCGTCGATACCATCATGCAGACCGCGCAAACGGGTAAAATCGGTGACGGCAAAATCTTCGTGTACGACGTTGCGCGCGTGATCCGAATTCGTACCGGTGAACAAGACGAAGAAGCCATCTGAATTCGATTATTTGCAAAACGGTGCTGCGGGCACCGTTTTTGTTTTCTGCTGTTCTGATTGTCGCCAAGCAGAGTGGCAATCGTTTGCGTTAAAATTGCCGCAGGGGGTATCAGTCCCTCGGCAAAAGCATTAAACTTGGCGCAGACTCACGGGAGCGCCGGTGACAGCCCGTAATTATCCCGCGACTTAGCTCAGGTTATCAGGAGATGCAGATGTTAAAACGAGACATGAACATTGCCGACTACGATGCTGATTTATGGCAGGCCATGCAGCAAGAAGTTGTGCGTCAGGAAGAGCATATTGAGCTGATTGCGTCAGAGAACTATACCAGCCCGCGCGTCATGCAGGCTCAAGGCTCCCAGCTGACCAATAAATACGCGGAAGGCTACCCGGGTAAGCGTTATTACGGCGGTTGTGAGTACGTAGATATTGTTGAACAACTGGCGATTGATCGCGCAAAGGCGCTGTTTGGGGCCGATTATGCCAACGTACAACCGCATTCCGGCTCACAAGCGAACTCTGCCGTGTACATGGCGCTGCTGAACCCAGGTGATACCGTACTGGGCATGAGTCTGGCGCACGGTGGTCACCTGACTCACGGTTCACCGGTAAACTTCTCCGGCAAATTGTATAACGTCGTGCCTTACGGTATCGATGAGCAAGGGCGCATTGACTATGATGATGTGGCACGTCAGGCCCAAGAGCACAAACCGAAGATGATCATCGGCGGTTTCTCGGCCTACTCCCGTTTGGTGGATTGGGCACGTTTGCGTGAAATTGCCGACAGCGTAGGGGCTTACCTGTTTGTGGATATGGCGCACGTCGCAGGCTTAGTAGCCGCTGGTGCCTATCCAAACCCAGTACCTCACGCTCACGTGGTGACCACCACCACGCACAAGACACTGGCTGGTCCTCGAGGTGGCTTGATTTTGTCGGCTGCGGGTGATGAAGACTTGTATAAGAAGCTGAACTCAGCGGTATTCCCAGGTGGTCAAGGCGGCCCATTGATGCATGTTATTGCAGCAAAAGCCGTAGCATTTAAAGAAGCCATGGAGCCGGAGTTTAAAGCGCTACAATTCCAAATCGTGCGTAACGCACAGGCCATGGTAGATGTGTTCCAGAAGCGTGGCTATAAAGTGGTCTCTAACGGTACCGAGAATCACCTGTTCTTGCTGGATCTGATTGATAAAGATATCACCGGTAAAGATGCGGATGCGGCACTGGGTCGAGCCAACATCACCGTGAACAAAAACAGCGTTCCGAATGACCCGCGCAGTCCGTTTGTGACTTCTGGGATCCGTATCGGCTCGCCAGCTATTTCGCGTCGTGGCTTCAAAGAAGAAGAAGCCGCACTGCTGGCTGGCTGGATGTGTGATGTGTTGGATGACATCAACAACGAAGGCACGATTGAGCGAGTGAAAGGTCAGGTATTGGATATCTGTGCTCGCTTCCCTGTTTACGCGTAAATAGGTTGCCTATTAGTTGCTATCTATATAGCTATATAGATAGCAGGCGAGAAGAGACGAGAAACTAGAATAAAGAGGTCGCGGATCACGCGGCCTCTTTTTTTATCTCGGCAAGGTTGAGTGCCGCTGATTTTGTGCTGCCGCCAATCGCGTCTGGCGTTGGTGAGCGAAGAGCAGGGTATTTTCCGCCTGTATTTCACGTAACACCTTCAGTTATCCACAGGGTTTCCTGAGTATCTTGTGTGTTAGGTGTGGGTATCGCGTGCTTAAATTAGAGCGCCATTATTTATTGTAATTTCAGCGTTTTTTCTAGCAAAAAGCGCTTGCGCTTTGTCGGCGCGCCCCTATAATGCGACCCCACTGACACGGCAAACGGTGATGCAAATCACAGTGAGCAAGTGATCAACTAAACAAGCAGTTAAGCGTGATAAAAAAGGCTTGACGGCACCACAGGAAAGCGGAATAATGCGCGTCCTGTCGTTACCTCGGTAGCGAAACGCTCTTTAAAATATTAATCAGACAATCTGTGTGGGCACTCGTTTGAGAAGGCTGATATCCAAAAGATATTACGTTAAACGAGTGACTGAACAATTTATTTGCCAGTTTATTCGAGCGACAAACTTTAAATTGAAGAGTTTGATCATGGCTC
>JBOFCH010000397.1:0-16582 GCA_051645985.1 Plesiomonas sp.
TGTCACACGCTTGCATGCTACCCGTGGCGTAGCGCGTTTAGTGCGTTTCGGGGAAACCTTGGCTAAAGTGCCAGATCAGGTGCTGATCAGCCTTGCGCGCCGTTATAACTCGCTGGTCGCCTTACCGGAAGAGGGAAAAGTCTGTTGTCAGCCGATGAGTACGGCTCTGCAACAGGCACTCGCCGATATCGAGCAAGAGACCAGCGGCGAGATCCGAGCCTTGCGTTTTTTACAGCTCTTGCAAGATCACCGACACTTGGCAGTCAGCAGTACGGCAGAATAATCGTTCCCTTCCTCTTTTCTGCAACTCCTGCAACATCGCGTTAAAAGTGAGTAAGCCTACTCACGGCCGTTTTTTCGCTTGGGCCAGCATCTCACGTAATCCCGCCACCCCTTGACGCCCGCGCTGCTGACGCTGCTCGGCACTGGCTGGCGCCTTACGCGTCTCCCATTGCAGATCATCTTGCGGCAGCTCGTGCAAAAAGCGGCTCGGTTCAGGGCGGATCAACTCGCCGTACTGACGACGCTCTTTACATAAGGTAAAGGTCAGGGTCTTCTGGGCACGGGTGATCCCGACATAAGCCAGACGGCGCTCTTCTTCCACATTGTCTTCATCCAAGCTGGTCTGGTGTGGCAAGATGCCCTCTTCCATCCCAATCAGGAAGACATGCGGAAACTCCAGTCCTTTCGAGGCATGCAAGGTCATCAGCTGGACTTGATCGGCTTCGGCGTCATCTTCGCCGCGCTCCAACATGTCACGCAACGTCAGGCGTTGCACCACCTGATTGATGGTCATCGGCTCCTCGCCGTCCTTGCCCTCTAGCATCTCGGTCACCCAGCCAAACAAGGTGGAAACGTTACGCATGCGCATCTCGGCCGCTTTGGGGCTGGTCGAGGTCTCGTAGAGCCAGCTTTCATAATGAATGCCGTGTACCAAATCACGTAGCGCCGCGACCGGATCGCCGCGCTGGGCGCGATCAGCAATCTCGGTGATCCAGCGGGTAAACTGGCGCAAGGCGTCTAAACCGCGGCCGTGCAGATGCTGCTCCAACCCCAAATCAAAACTGGCGGCAAACAGGCTATTACTGCGGCTATGCGCCCAAGTACCCAATTTTTCCAGAGTGACCGGCCCGATCTCACGACGCGGGGTATTCACCACCCGCAGGAATGCGGTGTCATCATCGTGATTAATCAGCAGGCGCAAATAGGCCATGATGTCTTTGATTTCGGCGCGGGCAAAAAAGGAGGTACCGCCGGAGATCTTGTATGGAATACGATTTTGCATCAGCATCTTTTCCAGCGTGCGCGACTGGTGATTTCCGCGGTACAAGATGGCGTAATCTTTATATTGGGTCTTGTTCAGGAAACGGTGGGCAATGATCTCCCCCACGACCCGCTCCGCCTCATGCTCTTCATTATTGGCATGCAGCACGCGCAGCATTTCGCCTGGCCCCAGTTCGGAGAACAGTTGCTTATCAAACTCGTGTGGGTTATTGGCGATCAGGATGTTGGCCGATTTTAATATGCGCTGTGAAGAGCGATAGTTCTGCTCCAGCTTGATGACTTTCAATGCAGGGAAATCTTGGCGTAACAAGGTCAAGTTCTGCGGACGCGCCCCACGCCAAGAGTAAATCGACTGATCATCATCGCCCACTACGGTAAAACGCGCGCGCGCGCCAACCAGCAGTTTGACCAGCTCATACTGACTGGTGTTGGTATCTTGATACTCATCCACCAATAAATAGCGAATGCGGTTCTGCCAACGCTCACGCACCTCTTCTTGAGTACGTAATAACAAAGTCGGCAGCAAAATCAGATCGTCAAAATCGAGCACATTACAGGCGCGTAGCTGGCGCGCATACTGCTCGTAGCACAAGGCAAACAGGATGTCGCGCTCACCCTTAGCACGCACCTTAGCCTGCTCGGGCAGGATCATGTCATTTTTCCAGCCAGAGATTTTTTGCACCAGCTGACTAAGCAAGTCTTTGTCACCCTTGAGGCAATCTTCGGTCAGCTCTTTGAGCAGCGCCATTTGGTCTTGATCGTCAAACAACGAAAACCCGGCTTTCAAGCCCAGCGCCTTGTACTCGCGCTTTAAGATCTCCAGACCTAGCGAGTGAAAGGTGGACACCAACAAGCCTTTAGTTTCACCACGCCCGAGCGTCTGTGCGACCCGCTCTTTCATCTCACGGGCGGCTTTGTTGGTGAAGGTGACCGCCACAATATGACGCGCCTGATAGCCGCAGCCGCGGATCAGATGGGCAATTTTGTTGGTAATTACGCGGGTTTTTCCCGAGCCGGCACCAGCCAGTACCAGACAGGGTCCGCTGACAAATTCAACCGCTTCCTGCTGACGGGGATTTAAACGCATTTTTCAAACTCTCCGCGTAACTGATGCAAACCAATTCCAACTTGGCCGGCGATTCTAACAAAAAACCACCGGGTTGGGGGATTGAACACGCACACCGTTGCACAGGCCCAGATCGCACAAATTGCAATATCAACGCATGCAGTTTTGTTTGGCAGGTCGCAAAATTGCGCTTACAATGTCGTCACTGAACGATCATTCAGTGATTCCCCTAACGGTAACAAATCATAACGCTGGCGGACGATGTTGGATACTCGACAACAAATTTTACAGGCCACTGAGGTGGTATTGGCAACCCAAGGTTTTCAGGGGTTGTCGATGCATAAAGTTGCACGTCAGGCAGGGATAGCAACCGGCACCATTTATTGTCATTTCAAAGATAAAGAGGATTTGCTGGTTCAGTTATCCAATACCATCCGGGATCGGATTGCGGCCAAAATCTGCGCTGATGTGCCTACCTGTGGATCACTGTATATCCGTTATCGGCAGTTATGGTTAAACATATGGAATTTTTGTAACCAATATCCAGACCAAATCAACAATCAGCAGCAGTATGATAACGTGCCTGGTTTTTCGCAGCCGGCATGGGAAGAGCAACTGCGACGCTACGCCGTCTGGTTTGCCTTGTTAGAAGAGGGGATAGCCAGTCACCACATCCTCGATTTACCCAGACAGGTATTGTCTACCTTGAGTCTGGAGACGGCTTATTCTCTTTTCAAACGATTACATGCTACCGACATTGAGTTGGATGAGGCGACACTAGAGCGCACAATCCAAGCCAGTTGGCGGTCTATCTGCCAGACGACAGCGGATAACGAATAAAACAAACTTGAGCGGTATTTTAATACGGAGCATCAAAAAAGATGAAAAAATGGGTCGCAGGGATGTTACTGCTAGTGATCGTGCTGCTGGGCAGCGTCATTGGCTTTAACATATTCAAACAACACATGATAGCCAACGCCTTGGCAAACCGTCCGGAGCCAGATTATCCGGTGACTGCGGTTGACGTCAACGCCACCGACTGGACTCCGACCATTGAAGCGATCGGTTTTATCGATCCGAATCAAGGGGTGAATGTCTCAACCCAGACTGCCGGTCTCATCAAGCAAATCAATTTCCAATCCGGTGATAAAGTGCAAGCCGGTCAGATTTTGGTGCAGCTGGATGACAGCGTGGAAGTGGCCAACCTACAAGCGGCACAAGCGAAGCTGCCCGCAGTACACGCCACTTACCAGCGTTATCTGGAGCTGTCCAAAACCAAGTTTGTCTCCAAATCCAGTCTGGATGAAGCCAAGGCCAACTATGAGTCTCTGCTGGCACAGATTGAGAGCCTGAAGGCGACCATCGCGCACTATAAAATCCGCGCACCGTTCAGTGGGATCGTGGGGATCCGCAACGTTAACCTCGGTCAGTATCTGCAACCGGGCACCAACATTGTGCGTCTGGAAGATGTGTCGGTGATGAAACTGCGTTTCACCGTACCGCAAACAGAAATCTCCCGCGTGCACACCGGTCAGCCGATCGATATCTATGTGGATGCCTATCCAAAAGTGCCATTTAGCGGCCAAATCACCGCGATTGAACCGGCAGTGACCGCGCAAAGTGGTCTGATTGAAGTGCAAGCCGACATTCCGAACAACGACGGTCGTCTGCGCTCCGGTATGTTTGCGCAAGCCAAAATCATTCTACCAACCCTCAAAGATCAAATCGTGATCCCACAGACCGCCGTGGCTTTCACCCTGTACGGGGAAACCGTGTACGTGCTGAAAGAAAAGGATGGCGTACTGCGTGCCGCACAGCTGACTGTGAAGGCGGGCGATCGTCGAGGCGACAGCGTCCACATTCTGGACGGGCTGCAAGCCGGTCAACGTCTGGTGACTACTGGTCAGGTTCGTCTGAGTAACGACAGCAAAGTACATGTTGTGAACGATGATCCGCTGGTTGTTCCAGCGCAGCCGCCGATGCTCTAATCCGGGAGAAAAGGAAGCATGCGTTTTACCGACATATTTATCCTCAGGCCGGTACTGGCAGCGTCGATCAGTTTTCTGATCGCCCTGCTCGGCCTGCAAGCTCTCATTAAAATGCAGGTGCGTCAGTATCCGGACATGACGAATACCGTGATCACGGTCAGCACCAGCTACTTCGGGGCCAGTTCTAATCTAATCCAAGGTTTTATCACTACCCCGTTGGAACAGGCGATTGCCCAAGCGGATAACATCGACTTCATGACCTCCAGCAGTTTGATGGGGTCATCGGTGATCACCGTTTACATGAAGCTGAATACCAATCCGGATGCGGCGATGGCCGATATTCTGGCCAAGGTGAACTCGGTACGATCCCAGATGCCAAAAGAGGCGCAGGATCCGACGATTACCAGTTCCACCGGCTCCAGTACCGGTATTTTGTATATTGGCTTTACCAGTGATGCCATCAACTCCAGTCAGATCACCGACTACCTGAACCGCGTGGTTAAACCGATGCTGTTCACCGTTAACGGGGTAGCCAAGGTTGACCTGTACGGTGGCTCGGATTACGCCATGCGTGTCTGGCCAAACCCAGCCAAGATGGCGGCTTTCGGTATTACCGGTAGCGATTTAGCCCGCGTTCTGTCCGCGAACAACTACCAGTCTGCCGCTGGTCAGTCCAACGGTTACTTCGTGTATTACAACGGCAACGCCGATACACAGGTCAATGACGTTAAGTCGATGCAAAACTTGGTGATCAGCAACAACGACGGACAGGTCATTCGTCTGTCGGACATTGCAAAAGTCACCATGGACAAAAGCTCCGACTTGTACCGTGCTAGCGCCAACGGTAAAGAAGCCGTAGTACTGGCCATTAACGGTGCACCATCGGCTAACCCGATCACCGTGGCGCAAGATGTGCTGAAGCTGCTGCCAGACATGGAACGTAACATGCCGAGCACCATCAAGATGCGCGTCATGTACGACTCCACCATTGCGATTAACGACTCCATCCACGAAGTGGTGAAAACCATCGTGGAAGCCGGGGTGATCGTACTGGTGGTGATCACCTTGTTCCTTGGTTCGCTGCGTGCCGTTCTGATCCCAGTTGTGACCATCCCGCTGTCACTGATTGGTGTGGCCATGATGATGCAGCTGTTCGGGTTTACCTTGAACCTGATGACGCTGCTGGCGATGGTGCTGGCGATCGGTCTGGTGGTGGATGACGCCATCGTGGTGCTGGAAAACGTCGACCGGCATATTAAGGAAGGCGAATCGCCGTTTCGCGCAGCTATCATCGGTACCCGTGAGATTGCGGTGCCGGTTATCTCGATGACCCTGACGCTGGGTGCGGTGTATGCACCAATTGCGCTGATGGGGGGCTTGACCGGTTCTCTGTTTAAAGAATTTGCCCTGACGTTGGCCGGTGCGGTATTTGTGTCGGGTATCGTTGCGTTGACCTTGTCACCGATGATGTGTGCGCACGTACTGAAAGCCAATGACAAGCCAAGCAAATTCGAGCAAACCGTTCACCATCTGCTGGAGAGCCTGACGGCACGCTACATGAATGCGCTGCGTGCCATCATGCAGCACCGCAGTGTGGTGATTGCGTTTGCGGTGCTGGTGTTTATCTCGCTGCCGGTGCTGTTCAAGTTCATCCCAAGTGAACTAGCGCCTAACGAAGATAACGGCGTAGTGATGCTGATGGGTACCGCGCCATCCAATGCCAACCTAGACTTCATCCAGCAAAGTATGGCGCCGGTAAACAAGATCCTGTCAGAACAGCCAGAGGTTCAATACTCCCAGTTGTTCTCCGGGATCCCAACCAGCAACCAAGCGCTGGGTCTGGCAACCTTGGTACCGTGGAGTGATCGCTCTGCGAGCCAGCAAGAAATTGCCAACCGGGTGACCAAGTTGGTGAAAGACGTACCAGCGATGTCAATTACCGCGTTCCAGATGCCATCCCTACCGGGTGCATCCAGCGGTCTGCCATTCCAGTTCGTGATCACCACCCCAAACAGCTTCGAAAGCCTGTTCCAGATTGCGTCGGATATGCTGGGCAAAATTCAGCATAACGGTATGTTCGTGTATTCCTCCATGGATCTGAACTACAACTCCGCCAACTTGAACATCAAGATCGATAAGGATAAAGCCGGTGCCTATGGCGTGACCATGCAGGATATCGGTAATGCCCTGTCCACCATGTTGGCCGGTGGCTATATCAACCGTATCGACCTGTATGGCCGTTCGTATCAGGTGATCCCGCAGATGGAGCGTAAGTACCGTCTGAACCCGGATCTGCTAAACCAGCTGTACGTTAAAGCTTCGGATGGTGCATCGGTGCCACTGAGTAACTTGGTGAAGATCACGGTGACCTCAGCGCCACCATCACTGCCACACTTTAACCAGATGAACTCAGCAACCCTGAGTGCAGTTCTGGCCCCGGGTGTGACCATGGGTGATGCGGTGAACTGGATTGAAGCCCAAGCCAGCGAAAGCATGCCACAAGGTTATAGCTATAACTTTATGGGTGAATCACGCCAGTTCGTTACCGAAGGTAATGCACTGATGGGCACCTTTGGTCTGGCCCTGGCGGTGATCTTCTTGGTACTGTCCATTCAGTTTGAATCTGTGCGTGACCCGCTGGTGATCTTGGTGTCCGTACCGTTGGCAGTGTGTGGTGCGTTGGTGGCTTTGGCGTGGGGCTTTGCCACCATGAACATCTACTCGCAGGTGGGTCTGATCACCTTGATCGGTCTGATTACCAAGCACGGTATTCTGATCTGTGAAGTGGCCAAAGAAGAGCAGTTGATGCATGGCCGCAACCGGATGGATGCGGTATTGGCCGCAGCCGAAGTGCGGATGCGCCCCATTCTGATGACCACCGCGGCGATGATTGCCGGTTTGATCCCACTGCTGTATGCCGCCGGCCCTGGCGCCGCCGCGCGTTTCAGTATGGCGATCGTGATCGTGGCCGGTCTGGCGATCGGTACCCTGTTCACCTTGTTCGTTTTGCCGGTGATCTACACCTTCTTAGCCAGCCAGCACAAACCGCTGCCGGTGTTCGTGGAAGATAAAGATCTGGAAAAACTGCAACGTGTGGATGAAGCACGTGCCGCTCACCGTGAAAACCGGACTCAGGAATAATGACCTCGTGGCCGTCCATGCGGGCGGCCAATGGTGTTGCCGATGGGTGTTGCCGATGATTGACGCATCGGCCTCCTGATCCCCATCGGATATCCATGCCTAAGCCATCTTCGAAAGAAGATGGCTTTTTTTCGGCCAGCACTTATCCCTTTTTTTTATCCAGCGCCCTACTGACAACCCCGACACATCGCTGCACACCTTGCGCCATTGCGTAAACCAGCCCAAGAAAGCGTGCGAATCATCACTGCCACGGCGCACAGTCATTACCTATCCCGCCTCAGTTACCGTACAATAGAAGTCTATCTCAGGAGGAATGACGATGATTGATCCGAAGAAAATCGAGCAGATTGCCCGACAGGTGCATGAGTCTATGCCCAAGGGGATCCGTGATTTCGGCGAGGAAGCCGAGAAAAAGATCCGCCAAATCCTGCAAGCCCAGCTGGCCAAGCTGGATGTGGTGAATCGCGAAGAGTTTGATGTGCAGACCCAAGTGCTGCTGCGTACCCGTGAAAAGCTGATGCAGCTGGAAGCGCGTCTAGCGGAGCTGGAAGCGCGCCAACACAGCGAAACACCGGACTCCCGCGACTGAATCCCCCTCGCATACGGCAGCTCGCCCGACTTGCCGTATGCGCCCTGCCAGCATATCCGCGGTGCATGCCATTATGGTCCTGATGTTCCTACCTCCCATTCGGCCACACGGCCACATACTACGCTGAGTTTTCGCTTATTGAGCCGTCAATGAACTACGTATTATCGTGTTCTCACTGATTATTGATTGGTTTTAACGATTGATTTTATTTTTCACACCGGTTGTCTTTTTATCGCCGATCCCGCTACACTGCTTTAAATGATAATAGATATCAATTGCAGCATAAGGCGTATCGATGAGCACACTGACCTTTCCCGCCCTGTTTAACACCATTCAGACTGCCCCTTTGGTGCTGACTCTGCTGGCCGGTGGCGCAACCTTTATCGGCGCACTGGCGGGTGTGGTTGGACGCAAGCCCTCTAACCGAGTGCTCAGCTTTGCGCTGGGATTTGCCGCAGGGATCATGCTGCTGATTGCGTTGATGGAGATGCTGCCAGCCGCCCTGAGTACCCCCGGTGTATCCGCATTAGCCGGTTACGCCGCCTTCATCGCCGGATTGTTAGGCTACTTCGCCCTCGATCGTCTACTGCCCCATGATCACGCACATGACCTGATGCTGTCATCGGCCAAGCAAGGCGTGATGTCCGATAAAAAACTGCGCCGCACCGCCATGCTGTTAACCCTTGGGATCAGCCTGCACAACTTCCCGGAAGGCATTGCGACCTACATTACAGCCAGCAGTAATCTGGAGCTGGGCCTGGGGATCGCGCTCGCCGTCGCTATCCACAACATTCCAGAAGGGCTGGCGGTCGCTGCACCGGTCTACGCCGCAACAGGCTCTAAGCGTCAGGCCATTTTCTGGGCTGGGTTGTCCGGGATCGCCGAAATTGCCGGAGGCCTCTTGGCGGCTCTGGTACTTGGCCCGATTATCTCCCCGGTATTGATGGCACTGATTATGGCCGCCGTCGCGGGGATCATGGTGGCGCTATCGGTCGATGAGCTGATGCCGCTGGCCAAAGATTTGGCTCCAGAGGCTAACCCCAGCCATGGTGTACTGTGCGGCATGGCGGTGATGGGATTCAGTCTGGCACTGCTGTAAGCGCTGAATATCCGTACCGGGCCGAAAGAGGCCCAGTCCGGCTCGTCGCTTCGACTTTAGCTCTTGCGCTTTAACTCTTTTGCTTTAATTCTTTCGCTTTAACGCGTTCGCCTTTCCCCCTTCTGACGGCAGCACTATCGCTGCCGCTGCGCACGTCGCCCGTTATGCTGAGCAAAAAAGACACAGCATAACGGGCCATTGATGACTACATTTCTATTAATAAGATAATAAGACCGATCCGGCAACGGCACGCTTTCTTTAACACGGATGCATCAGGATCAGGCCAGTAACTCTATCCAGAGCAGGTAGATAACGATGACATCCTTCTGGCGTAACCGACGCTTTTCATTGCAGATTCAGATCGCAACGCTATTCAGTTTGCTGATGTTTTTAGTTGGCGCTTTGCTGATTGGGTTTAATTATTTTCGCGCCAATCAGATGAATATCAAAAATGCTCACGCCTTATATGGCTATATCGGTAACAACGCCGCGGCCGAGTTAGACCTGAGTACCCAAACGATGGGGATTGCGGTCAATCTGCTGACCACCATGTCACTCACTACTTACAAGACGCTGGAGCAGCGCTTTGATGCCCTGCCACGATTGCAAGAGATCTTGCGCAGCAGCCCGTACGCTCACTCGGTGTATGCTGGTTATGATGATGGCGATATGCTGTTGATGCGCCGTCTGACCCCGTTGAATCGCAGCAACTGGCAAGCCCCAGATAACGCCACTTGGCTAGTGCAAAGTATCGATCACGATGAACAAGATAGCCGTCTGGTACGGCGAAACTTTCTCTACTTTGATGACCAATTGCACCTACTGCGCCGTGATGACAAACCCGATTATCTGTACGATCCACGCGAGCGCAGCTGGTATCAAGCCAGTTTGAAAACCGATCAACCGATTATGGCACCGATGTATGTGTTTGCTTCGTCGCGTGAGATAGGCACCACCATCAGTCGCCGTGCCAAAAACCAGCACGCCGTGCTCGGTATCGATATTTCGTTACGCACGTTCAGTGACTTATTACGCGCCCAGCCGCTACCGACCGGTAGTCAAATCGCGCTGATCAGCCCACAAGACAGCGTTATCGCCAGTTTAGACCCACGTGAAGTGGTTCGGATGAATGCCGAGCGCCAAATCAGTATGGCCACGATTGAAACCTTCCCCAATCCGCCACTCTCCAAGTTGCTGCACATCACACAAGGCCAGCCACGCACCCAAGAGCAACACCTAAGCTTTACATTCCGTGATCAGCCTTGGTTTGGCTCTATTTTGCCCATCCCGAATGCCCACGGGGTCTTTCGCTTAGCCATTGCCACCCCGGCCGATGTGATGCTGGCCAGTGCTATCGAGACGCGCAATCAATCAACCCTGATAGCCTGTCTGGTACTGCTCGCCTCGCTGCCGATCACGTGGTGGATTGCCTACCGGATCGCCAAGCCACTGCACCTATTGCGCCAAAATGCCGAGCAAATGCGGCGCTTTAGTTTCGACACGCAAAAACCGGTCAACTCCATCGTGCTAGAAATTGATGAGTTGGCTCAAACCATGAACAAAATGCGCAGCACCATTGAGCAGTTTTTGCGCATCGGTAATTCACTGGCCGCCGAGCGCGACTTCACGACTTTATTGGCCGGACTGATGCAAGAAACAACCCAATTGGTCGGCATGGCCGGTGGCGTAATTTATCTACCGGATCGAGACGGTACTACCCTGACCCCAGCACTGTGGCAATGGCATGGGGAGCAACGCGACCCTCACTTGTTACCGCCCATCCACATCACCCCCAGTACCAGCAGCCAGCTCCAACAAGCCTTACAGGGCACCTTGCTGCACCTGCCTCAGATCACAGCCGACAGCATCCCGGAGCTAATGACCCTGAACGAGCCACTCGGCACACTGGAGTCCGTACTGGTCGCGATGCGAAACCGTCATGGGCAGCTGATTGGTTTGTTGGTGTTACTGAACCCGTTCAGTGCCGAACAACATATTGAAGCAGCCAAACTCAAACTGGTGGAAGCACTGGCCGGTAACTTGTCGGTAACGGTGGAAACCCAGCGTCTGTTGCAAGAGCAAAAAAATCTGCTGGATGCCTTTATCCAGCTGATGGCCGGTGCCATTGATGCCAAAAGCGCCTATACCGGTGGTCATTGCCAGCGAGTCCCCGAACTGACCGAAATGCTGGCCGAAGCCGCCGTCCAGGCCCAAACCGGCCCGTTTGCTGCATTTTACCTAAGCCCAGATGAGCGCGAAGAGCTGCATATCGCCAGTTGGTTGCACGACTGCGGGAAGGTGACCACACCGGAGTTTGTGGTAGACAAAGCCACCAAGTTGGAAACGATTGATGACCGATTGCACGAGATCCGCATGCGCATGGAAGTCCTCAAGCGTGATGCCCGTATTCAGGCATTAGAGCAACAGCAAGACGGGATCGACCCACAGCATGTGACACAACAATACCAGATGCAGATCCAGCAATTAGACGCAGACTTTGCCTTTATCGCCCACTGTAACATCGGCGCGGAGAGTATGTCCGATGAGCAAGTGCAACGGCTGCAACAGATTGCCAAACGACGCTGGTTACGCACGCTGGATGACCGCATCGGCATTTCCCATGAAGAGTTGCAACGCAAAAACCGCACCCCAGCCCCTACGTTACCGGTTTGGGAGCCATTACTGGCCGACCGCGACGATCACCTGTTCCCGCGCGAAGCGCGCGATCAGCTCCCCCAAGGCTATGGCTTTAACATGCAGGCACCGCATTACCTGTATAACCGCGGCGAGCTGTACAACCTCAGTATCCGCCGAGGCACACTGACTGACGAGGAGCGTTACAAGATCAATGAACACATTGTACAGACCATCGTCATGCTGAAAACGTTGCCGTTCCCGCGCAACATGTCGCACGTACCGGAAATTGCCGGAGGGCATCATGAGCGGATGGATGGCAACGGCTATCCCTGCCGTCGACGCGGTGAGCAGATGAGCCTGACGGCGCGCATGATGGCGATTGCGGATGTGTTTGAAGCACTAACGGCGGTTGACCGGCCCTACAAGACGGGCAAAACCCTGAGCGAGTCTCTCGGGATCATGGCCAATATGGTGCGCAACCAGCATCTAGACCCAGCGCTGTTTGTCCTGTTTTTGGAAAGTGGGATCTGGCGAGATTACGCGCGGCGCTATATGCGTCCAGAACAAGTGGATGACGTGGATATCAGCCGTTTTATGCCACTGTGTCCACCGGCACCACTTAACTAACTGATACCCAAACAAAAGGCCGACAAATGCCGGCCTTCGTGCATACGACTCAAGCACGCTATCGCTTGCGCGCTGCATTACTCGGCAAACGGATGCGCTTCGCGGTATGCCACCAGATCTTCGATGGTCAACACCGGCATCTGATGCTGACGGGCAAATTCAATGACCTCCGGCGTACGCGCCATGCTGCCATCATCGTTGGTCAGCTCACACAAAACACCGTACGGCTTAAAGCCAGCCAGACGCATCAGATCGATAGTCGCTTCGGTATGACCGCGTCGGGTCAACACACCGCCATCTTGCGCCCGTAGCGGGAAAACGTGCCCCGGACGGTGAATATCGGATGGACGCGCATCATCGGCAATCGCCGCACGAATGGTGGTCACGCGATCTTGCGCCGACACCCCGGTAGTGACCCCGTGCGCCGCTTCAATGGTCACGGTAAAGGCGGTCTGATTCTGACTGGAGTTCACTTCCACCATCATCGGCAATTCCAAACGACGACGGCGCGCTTCGGTGATACACAGGCAAACAATGCCGCTGCCATGACGAATGGTCAGCGCCATCTGCTCGGGGGTAATGGTTTCGGCGGCAAAAATCAGATCGCCTTCGTTCTCGCGATCTTCATCATCCAGCACCAACACACCGCGGCCAGCGCGCAGCGCAGCCAGACCTTGTTCAACGCGTTCAATCGGGGAGCCAAAAGCACTAAGCAGTGACTGATTCATGGTAAAAAACGTCCTTCATGCAAATACTATGGATTACCAGAATCAGGGCACAACAAGAGGGAGTTACAGGTTATCGACCCTGCGCGCACCGCAAACACGGCGCCCGAGATCTAAAGCCCGCCCACCACTGTATTTTACTTCTCGCCATCGTGGTTCGAGATCCGAATACAGACCGGTAAGCGTAGCCGATTGGCCGATCACCAGACAATAACAACCGGCTGCCACAGGCAGTGTAGTTGCGTGTCGTCACTCTCTTCTATCCGGACTATAACCGTCGGCCCCGGCTTCTCACCGGATCTGCTGACCCTGCCGTTTAACGGCAGGCGCTCGCGGGCTGCTGCCGTTATGCCGCTGGCATAAGACAGATACCGCCGGTGGGGACTTACACCCCGCCCTGAGAATTTAACCCCTTGAGCATAACGCCAAGCCTGCGCGCCGGCAATCACTTGGCAACAAGAAGCGGGTTCGATCACGAAAAAATGGGCGCGCGGCCTCTAACAAACACCTCACCAACAGCATAAAAAAGCCCGGCCAACGCCGGGCAACAGTGTACTTAATGTGATTTAGCGGAAAATGTTACGTTATCGCTAAGGTGCTGATTAACCGGCCACGCTGATTTTCTTCATGTCGGTCATATAACCGCGTAGAGTCTGACCAATCACCTCAATCGGATGGTTACGGATCGCTTCGTTCACCGCGCGCAGTGCCGCGTTATCCACACCCGCCACGGGCACAGCTTGACCCAGATCACCGGCCTGCAAAGTTGGCATCAGGCTGTCACGCAGCAATGGCACGGCCGCGTTGGCAAACAGGTAGTTACCGTATTCAGCGGTGTCGGAGATCACCACATTCATCTCGTACAGACGTTTACGGGCGATGGTATTGGCAATCAGCGGCAGCTCGTGCAGTGATTCATAGTAGGCCGACTCAGGGTAAATACCGGACGCCACCATAGTCTCAAACGCTAGCTCAACCCCAGCTTTGACCATCGCCACCATCACAGTCCCTTGATCAAAGTAGGTCTGCTCCTCAATTTTGCCGCTATACACCGGCGCATTTTCAAACGCACTCTGGCCGGTTTCGGCGCGCCAGTTCAGCAATTTGACATCATCTTCGGCCCAATCGGCCATCATACCGGCGGAAAACTCGCCGCTGATGATGTCATCCATGTGCTTTTCAAACAGCGGGCGCAGCGTTTGCTTAATCTGCTCGGACAACGCAAAGGCGCGCAGTTTGGCCGGATTGGACAGGCGATCCAGCATCAAGGTGATCCCGCCTTGCTTGAGCGCTTCGGTGATGGTTTCCCAGCCAAACTGGATCAGCTTACCGGCGTAGGCCGGATCGGTGCCTTCGGCCACCAGCTGGTCATAGCACAGCAAGGAGCCAGCTTGCAGCATGCCACACAAAATGGTCTGCTCACCCATCAGGTCAGATTTCACTTCCGCCACAAAGGACGACTCCAGCACCCCGGCGCGATCGCCACCGGTTGCTACTGCCCAAGCTTTGGCAATTGCCAAACCTTCACCCTGCGGATCGTTTTCCGGGTGCACGGCAATCAGGGTTGGCACACCAAAACCGCGCTTATACTCTTCGCGCACTTCGGTGCCCGGACATTTCGGCGCCACCATTACCACGGTGATGTCTTTACGAATTTGTTCGCCCACTTCCACGATATTAAAGCCGTGCGAATAACCGAGTGCCGCCCCTTGCTTCATCAGTGGCATCACCGCGTGTACCACCGCTGAATGCTGCTTGTCTGGCGTCAGGTTCACCACCAGATCGGCCTGTGGGATCATCTCAGCATAAGTGCCGACCACAAAGCCGTTATCGGTGGCTTTTTTCCACGAGGCGCGGCGCTCCGCGATCGCCTCATCACGCAGGGCATACGCCACATCCAAACCGGAGTCGCGCATGTTCAGGCCTTGATTCAAACCTTGTGCGCCACAGCCAACAATCACCACTTTTTTGCCTTTGAGGTACTCGGCACCGGCGGCAAATTCATCGCGCGCCATAAAGCGGCATTTGCCCAGTTGTGCCAGCTGCTGGCGTAAATTCAAGGTATTAAAATAATTGGCCATGACAAACTCTCCGTGGTTCAGGTACGCAGGCTCTGAGAGCCAAGTGGTTACCAAATAGGGATCAATTCCATTTTCTGGCCGAGGTGGCCAGCGCCGCCTGCTGTTGTCACACACTGTTGCCACACGGTTAACGGTGTAAACGGTGCGTAAGTAAGCGGTAGTGTTATTCTGATACTAGGCGAAGATTGTCATTGCTTAAATTGATATATTCCGAATATGGTATTGCATTATTTGCAATGATAATTCCCTCATCTGTATAGCTCACGCTTGCGCGAGCAATACGGGGAAATCGGGCGATACGAGCCAGAATAAGCAATTGATTAATTAATACTTTTTTATCGAAGGCAGCTTACTCTGCCGCCAAGCCTGCAAGGAGCAGCAGATGGATCTGCGTGATTTGAAACTGTTTTTGCATTTGGCTGACAGCTGCCACTTTGGCCGCAGTGCGCAGGCTTGCCATGTCAGCCCATCTACCTTATCGCGCCAAATTCAGCGTTTAGAAGAAGAGGCCGGTCAACCGCTGTTTGTGCGCGATAACCGCAGCGTCACCCTGACCGATGCCGGCCATCAGCTACGCCGCTTTGCCGAGCAGACCTTACTGAATTGGCAACAACTGCAACATCAGCTGCGACCACAAGCCGATGATCTACAAGGTGAACTGCGTTTATTCTGCTCCGTCACCGCCGCCTACAGCCACCTGCCGACAATTTTGGATCGCTTTCGCCTGCGTTATCCAAAGGTAGAGATCAAGCTTAGCACCGGCGATGCTGCCGATGCGGTGGGGCGAGTCTTGCAAGATGCGGCCGATTTAGCGATTGCCGCCCGCCCCGAGCCACTCCCGGCCTCGGCGGCGTTTGTCTCGTTGGGTGAGATCCCACTGGCACTGGTGATCCCGGCGATGGCTTGTCCGGTGCGGCAGCAAGTGTTGCAGCAACCGGTGCCGTGGGCAGAGGTGCCGTTCATCCTTCCGGAGCATGGCCCGGCACGCCGACGTATCGAGCAGTGGTTGCGCCGCCGACACGTGACTCATCCGCACATTTATGCGACCGTAGCAGGCCATGAAGCGATGGTGTCGATGGTGGCGCTCGGTTGCGGGGTGGCGGCCATTCCGACCGTGGTGGTGGAAAATAGCCCAGTACGGGATCGGGTGACCAAACTGGAGGCTGAGTCGCACGATTTTGTACCGTTTGATCTCGGGGTGTGCGCGCAGAAAAAACGCTTACATGAGCCGCTGTTGGCCGCCTTCTGGGATACGGTCAGTGCACCCTGACATACGGCCGCCCGGATGCAAAGGACGGCCGTGCGGATAACCGCAAGACCGCGCACAGTTAATGCGTAGTTAATG
>JBOFCH010000398.1:0-1565 GCA_051645985.1 Plesiomonas sp.
CCATAACCCGTGAAGAAAGGTAGAGATCGGTTTTTTTCGCTGCAAAGTCGATCAGCGTCGAACGGACTTGCCGCAACGCAAAGTCAAATCCGATCGCCAGCACGACACCGGCAGCCAAGACCCATAAGGTATAGAAGGCTTGATTCGGCACCACCCGATCATAGACGTTCATGGTGAACAGCGGTAAGACGATAGCCAACAGATTGATCATCAAACTGGCCAGCAAGGCATCACGGTAAATAGGCACTGAACGTGTCAGACCTCGCATTAACCAGTTCGATTGATCATCATAAGAAGGTGCCCGTTCATCCGTATACGGCAATGGTGACAAGAGCCATACCACGGCATGGCTCAGTTGCTCTTCTGCCACAACATGCTCACCCCGATCGGCCTGCCATACGACCCACTCATCGTGTTGTCGCCGTAGCACCACCCACGCTTGCTGCTCTGCAATCAACACACAAGGCAGTGCTGCATCCGGCAACGTGCTAATTGGTGTGCCAAGCTGGTTGGCATTCAGCCCGGCACGGTAAGCCGCTCGCCCAAACAATGACGCATCCAACACACCATTTTGCAATGGCAATCCGGCACAGATCTCCAGTGCCGAAACGGTCCGCCGAAAATGGCGGGCCATGTAGTTTACTGCGGCCAGCAATGGATCATTGGCTATCCCCTGCACACTCAACTCCCTGTACGATGTGAGGTTAAAGATCGACTTTTAGCGCACCATTTTGAATCAGATAATCCAGTAACTGTTTTTCATCCCCTGCGGTATAAGTCCCGCTGGCTTGTGCACCCAGTAACTGTTTTTGATTCTGTAATTCGATTTGTTGCGTCACTGCACCGTTGGCCGTCGTACTCAGGCTGAAAATTAACGAATCGCCGCTACGCTCCAGTGAAATAAAATCACCCAGATTGCCCGCATGTTCGTTTTGTAATAAAGCGGATAAGTCCAGACAATCTTTTTCGGTCAGCGAAAAGTCCTGAATAATATCTTTACTGACGTTTCCAACGCCTTCATCGCCTTTTGCCCACACAAAGATATCTTTTCCGACACCGCCAATCAGGATGTCATTCCCTGTTCCACCCCGTAAAGTATCGTTCCCCGATCCGCCTCGCAAAACATCATTATCCGCACCGCCATCCAGATAATCGTTGCCATCCCCACCAAAGATTAAATCAGTACCGCCTTCACCAAACACCTTATCATCGCCACGACCTGCATGCGCAATATCGATAATGGCATTCGCATTCAACGCCGCCATATTCGGCGGTAATGCATCCTGTAATTTATTGGTCAGCGAGGCATTCAAGGTGTCATCGGTGGTCGCCGCGAACTGATTAATTGCAGCCTGAATAGCACTTTGTGCAGCAGCAATATTAGGATCATCGTAACCCGGCGAATGACTGTCACCGAGCCAGATCACATCCGCACCATCACCCGATTCCACGTGGTCACGCCCAGCCCCGGCTGCAATATAATTGCTACCGTCTGTCGAGTAATTAGGGATAGGTTTGGTTCCACCGCCCAGCATGGCCACGCCAGAGACGAAGAAACTATCATT
>JBOFCH010000399.1:0-1818 GCA_051645985.1 Plesiomonas sp.
ATCTCTTCTATCCGCCAAGGTGGACACGTCATCAATCTGGACAGTGCCTTGCTGTATGCGTTGGTGTCGACCGTATTTTGTTTTGGCGTTTACCGGGCTGAGTTGCGAGTCGCCCATTCAGTCAACTCCGAATTGGTACGTGTTGATGCCAAAGAGTGGTTAGTGGATGGCATTTTAAGCTGCACGATTTTGCTCGGGTTTGGCTTGGCGAAAGTGTTGGAAGGCACCAGTTTCGCGTGGGTCAATGTGTATATTGACTCGGTCATGGTCGCCGCACTGGCGCTGGTTGCCATGTTTATTCCTATTAACGTGTTGCGGCGTAACCTCAGCGAAGTGCTATTAGTGGCACCGCGTATCCCGTTATCGGCCCATCTTGATGAAACCCTTTCACGTATCGCCAGTCGTCACGGATTTATTGAATACTCCAGTCATTTGGCCAAAATAGGTCGGCGCTACGAAGTGGAAGTGAATATCTTGGTGCCACGAGATGGTGATTGGGGGATCCACCGCCAAGATCATATCCGCAAAGAGTTGTGGGATGAACTGGGCGATGAGCTGGGCAATGACCCGTGGTTGTCGCTCTGCTTTACCAGCGAATCACGTTGGTTATAACTCATCGGTATGCTATGTGAGCGCCGCCTCTCGACAGGAACTTAATCGCGTTTTGTCAGGGTGTTGGTGTCGCTTCCCGAAAAAAGAGTATGCAATAGAAAACCGCCGACAGACGCGTCGGCGGTAAGAGTCAGAGATAACGGCAGATAGCGCCGGATGAGTATAGTGTTGCGCTTTCAAGTCACTTGTTTTTTACCCGGCGATCTATTTCACTGGGCTACTTCACTAGGCTGTCAGCAATCGGGCAGATAAATCCTTCCGGTTTGACGGCCAACAAGTCACAGGTTAAGCGATCAATCACGTGCTCAGCTGTATTACCGATGAACGCAGCAGAAAAACCGGTGCGCCCAATGGTGCCCAAAATGACTAATTCGGCATCAATCTTATCGGCGACATCTGGGATCACTTCCTCCGGTAAGCCTTCAATCACATGCGTACATTCGGCACTGATATGGAATTGTTGGCGTAACGTCTTCATGCCCAGCAGGTGGTGACCGCGAATTGCATCGTTGTAGGCTTTGGGATCGAACTCTGGAATATCAATTGAGATATTCACCGGTGTTGAGGGATAAGAGTTCACCAGATGCACTTCGGCAGGTTGCAGGGCAGCGCCCAAGCTTTGTGCCTCACACACCAGCTTTTCATTCAGGCTCTGGTGATACTCTTCATCACTGGAGAGGTTTACTGCCACCAGCAGCTTACTGTATTCGCGCCATTCGTTATCTTTCACCATCAGAACCGGACACGGGCATTTACGCAACAAGTGCCAGTCGGTCGGGGTAAAAATCAGCGATTCTAGCCCATCGTGCTGATGGGTGGCTTTGATCAGCAGATCATGTTTACCCTGAATCACTTCACGGATAATGGCTTCAAATGGCCGATTGTGCCAAACCACCTTGATATGGATAGGCACGTCTTGGCGGGTGTAGTCATTGAGCAAGTCTCGTACCCAGTTGATTCGCTGCCCAACCACGCCATCGCGCATCGCTTGGCGTTCGTCAGCAGAGAGCATGGAGGTCATTTCATAAGAGAAATCATAAATTGACAAAAAAGCGGTGATTTCGGCACCGTCTTCCTGCTGGGCGAGGTATAAAGCTCGGCTCAACGCCGGTTGCGCTTCCTGGTTAGGATCGATGGCGACTAGAATGTTGCGGTATTTAATCATAGATACCTCCCACACAGATGTTATCCGTCGCTACAAAACAA
>JBOFCH010000400.1:0-1735 GCA_051645985.1 Plesiomonas sp.
AAGGAGATAATAATGAAATTGAGCCATCTTTACGCTGGGATGCTGGCCCTGTCCTGTGCAACTCCGGCTCTGGCCGCCAGCCTGACGGTTCCAAGCGATGTTGAACTGCTGATGGTAGACGGCCAGAAAGTGCCCAGTGGACTGCTGAAAAGCACCCCGCACGTTAATCTGCCCAACGAGACCAGCCAGATCCTGTTCCGCGTGGAAAAAATTGTTCGCGTCGGCTCAGACCAAACCCTGTTTAGCTCCGCACCGATTGTGGCGTCATTCGATGCCAGCGCCGATCAGAACATTACCATCGAACTGCCAAAACTGAATACCGACAGCGACGGTAAGCGTTTCAACCAGTCGTTGAACTTCCGCTTGGTCGATCAAAACGGGAAAACCGTACCGTACAAATCCGATGTGCTGAGTGTCGATGGCCTGATGTCATCCCGTAACATTCAAGAAGCGCTGGCAACCTATAACCACTCCAGCGCAGCAGCGGCCGTCGCCGATCTGGCACCGGCAATGACGGCGACGATCGCGGTTCCAGTTGCAGCAGGTGCGGCTACTGCGGCAAATACCGCGGTTACCCAGCAAACTGTTACCTTACAAGGTGAAAATGTGCCTGAGCAGATGCTACAGTACTGGTTCCAGCAGGCCGATGCCAAAACCCAGCAGCGCTTTATGAACTGGGCTAAAGAACACGCGCGTCCGTAATCCTGCCGCGCACTGATCCCGGCACGGTCTGCTCCGAGAGTTCACAGCCTGTGGCTGTATAGTCAGTTACCGTGCCGGAAACCGGTGTTAGAGCGGTTTTTTGTGCAGAGATTTCAGGAAGGAACGCATGATGTATACCACAACCCGAACAATGCTGGCCCGTAAGCAGGTTGCGTTGGTGGCCCATGACCACTGTAAAGAGGCCCTGCTGCGCTGGGTTGAAGAGAATATCGATACCCTGCGCAATCATGATTTGTATGCTACCGGAACCACAGGCTCCCTGATTTCCCGTGCCACAGGCTTGTCCATTCATAGCCTGCTGAGCGGCCCGATGGGGGGCGATCAGCAATTGGGCGCATATATCTCGGAAGGCAAAATTGATGTGCTGTTCTTTTTCTGGGATCCGCTCAATGCCGTACCACACGATCCCGATGTAAAAGCACTACTGCGCATCTCTGCGGTTTGGAACATTCCGGTCGCCACCAACCGGGCAACCGCCAATTTCCTGATTAACTCCAACCTGTTTAATCTGCCAGTGGACATCGAGATCCCCGATTACCCACGCTACCTGAGTGAGCGTCTTGGCTAGCGGGTCACGCGTCGCGTTATGACACCAGCCGATTAGCAATCTCCACCAGATTGCCATCCGGATCGCGGATATAAAAAGACAATAAAGGGCCGGTTGCGCCAGTGCGCTGTACCGGCCCTTCTTCTATCTGCACACCATTGGCGTGTACCCAACGCATCGCTTCGTCCAGTGGGGTCTCGGTTAGCAGGCATAAGTCAGCACTGCCAGACATAGGAGTTGCTGCACAGGGTTGGATCGGTCTGGCGGCGGGATGCAGATTGATTTTCTGCTCACCAAAGATCAACGCGGTTCGCTGCTCTTTACCAAAGGTGACCGCCTGCATACCCAGAATATCCTGATAAAAATCCACGGAGCGCTCAATGTTTTGCACCGTGAGTACCAGATGATCGAGCGCGCTAATGGTGAGCATAGATCTCTCCTGTCCAAATCATTCGCACTCGCCAT
>JBOFCH010000401.1:0-9482 GCA_051645985.1 Plesiomonas sp.
GCGCCCCCGTACACGATTTATCCGGGGCAGGTGATCCGTTTGTCTGATGGGGGCAGCAGTGGGTATGCAACTCCTCCGACCAGTATTGCCTCATCACAAAGTTCTATTGAACCGGTAGCGGTTAAGAATTACTCTGGCTCCGAGGGTAAACAAAATGTTAATCGCAAGCAGGGTGAACTGCATATTACCGAGACAGTTGTATCGCGTACACCGCAGACTCCACCACCGGTAAGCAATACCAGCAGTGCGAGCAGCAGCGTGGGTAACGCGGCCGTCAGCAGTTGGCGCTGGCCGGTACAGGGCACTGTGATTGACACTTACTCCTCAGCTGAAGGGGGTAACAAAGGGATTGATATTGCCGGGCGTCGTGGTCAACCAATCTATGCCACCGCGCCAGGTAAAGTGGTGTATGCCGGTAATGCGTTACGTGGATACGGTAATCTTATTATCATCAAACACAACGATGATTATCTGAGCGCCTACGCCCACAACGATACATTACTCGTGAAGGAGCGGCAGGAAGTCAAAGCCGGTGAACAGATTGCCACTATGGGTAGCTCGGGTACCAGTTCGGTTCGACTGCACTTTGAGATCCGTTATAAAGGCAAATCTGTAAATCCGTTAGGATACCTTCCTAAGCGTTAAGCGGGCAGAGCGGGTTGTACTGCTTCGTATTTCTCTATCATGAGGGAATGAAGTATGAGCCACACCAATACTGCAGCAGAAGAACTGCATGAATTTGAGTTTGAAGAAGCCAGCCTGGAAGAGCTGGAGTCCGAAGTGTTCGAAGAGGCTGTTGACGAGGATGTCGAGGCTGATGAACAGTTTCCTCATATTGATGCGCAACGCGTTCTGGATGCAACTCAGCTCTACCTTGGCGAAATCGGTTTCGCACCGCTGCTGACCGCAGCAGAAGAAGTCTATTTCGCCCGACGTGCTTTGCGTGGCGATCTGGCTGCACGTAAGCGTATGATTGAAAGCAATCTACGCTTAGTGGTGAAGATCGCCCGCCGTTATGGTAATCGTGGTCTGGCACTGCTCGATTTAATCGAAGAGGGCAATCTGGGCTTGATCCGGGCGGTGGAGAAGTTTGATCCCGAGCGCGGGTTCCGCTTTTCTACCTACGCCACTTGGTGGATCCGGCAAACCATCGAACGGGCGATCATGAATCAGACTCGCACCATTCGTTTGCCGATCCATGTGGTGAAAGAGCTGAACGTTTATTTGCGTACGGCGCGTGAGTTATCGCACAAGCTAGAGCATGAGCCAACCGCCGAAGATATCGCCGCGTTGCTCTCGTGCCCGGTTAGTGATGTCAGTCGTATGCTGCGGCTCAATGAGCGGATCACCTCGGTAGATACGCCGATTGCGGGCGATTCGGAAAAAGCGCTGCTGGATATTCTGGCCGATGAAAAAGATCAGGGCCCGGAAGAGACCACACAGGATAATGACATGCACCACAGCATCATCAAGTGGCTGTATGAACTTAATCCTAAGCAGCGGGAAGTGTTAGCCCGTCGTTTTGGCTTATTGGGCTATGAGGCCGCGACACTGGAAGATGTTGGCAGCGAAATTGGCCTCACCCGTGAGCGAGTACGCCAAATTCAGGTCGAAGGTCTGCGCCGATTACGTGAGATCTTGACCCAACAAGGGCTGAGTATTCACTCATTATTTCGTGAATAGTGTCGTAGCATAAGAATAGTGTCGTAGCATAAACAGTTTCGTGAATTGGTGAGTCGCTCCACGCACAGAATAGGCCATATAACGTTTACACATAATGCTGACTAACCACTGACTAATAGTGCTTATAGAACAGATAAACAAGAGCAGATAAAAAAGAACAGATAAAAAAATCCCCGCTAATTCGCGGGGATTTTTTTACGCTCGATGCGTTAGGGCAAGGCGTCTATAGGCGCTTACAGCAGCGCCTTGAGGCGATAGAGCAGATCCAGCGCTTGCCGGGCACTGAGATTATCCGGATTGAGTTCTTCTAACTCCTCCAGTACCGGATGAGGCAGCAGCGACAGCTGAGGGGCTGCCTCGGCGGGAATGCTCCCAGCCATCTCCGGCTGTGGCTGACTTTCCAACTCGTGCAACTTTTGTCGCGCTCGGCGGATCACATCCCGTGGTACGCCAGCCAGTGCCGCGACGGCTAAGCCGTAACTCTTGCTGGCCGCGCCTTCTTGTACCGCATGCATAAAGGCGATGGTTTCACCATGCTCAACGGCATCCAGATGCACGTTAGCGACCCCTTCTAAACGCTCTGGCAATGCCGTCAGTTCAAAGTAGTGAGTGGCAAACAAGGTCATGGCTTGGATTCGCTGGGCCAGTGCCTCGGCGCAGGCCCAAGCCAGTGACAGGCCATCATAGGTGGAGGTGCCGCGACCAATTTCATCCATTAACACCAGACTGTGCTGAGTGGCGTTATGCAGGATATTGGCGGTTTCGGTCATTTCCACCATGAAGGTCGAACGACCGGAAGCCAGATCATCGGCGGCACCGACACGGGTAAAGATCCGATCGACCGGGCCAATCACCGCCTGCTCGGCAGGCACAAAGCTACCGATGTGCGCCAGCAGCACGATCAGTGCGGTTTGACGCATATAAGTACTTTTACCGCCCATATTCGGGCCAGTAATGATCAACATCCGACGTTGATGATTTAACTGCAATGGGTTGGCGATAAACGGCTCGCGCAGCATCTGCTCTACCACCGGATGGCGGCCATTTTCGATGGCGATCCCCGGGGTATCACTGAGCTGTGGGCAGTGGTAATCCAGCGTATCGGCTCGCTCGGCGAGGTTGGCTAATACATCTAGCTCGGCCAGCGCGGCGGCGCTTTGTTGCAACGCGGGCAGATGTGGCAGCAGCAGATCAAACAGCTCTTCGTACAGGCTCTTTTCCAAGGCCAGCGCTTTGCCCTTGGCGGTTAATACCTTGTCTTCGTACTCTTTCAGCTCTGGAATAATATAGCGTTCGGCATTTTTCAGGGTCTGGCGACGAATATAGTTTGCGGGTACATGCTCGCTCTGACCACGGCTGACTTGAATGTAATAGCCGTGTATGGCGTTGAAGCCGACTTTCAGGGTATCCAGACCGAGGCGCTCGCGCTCACGGATTTCCAGTTGCTCCAGATAAGTTGTCGCGCCATCGGCTAGCGCGCGCCATTCATCCAGCTCGGCGTTATAACCCGGTGCCAGTACCCCACCATCGCGGATCAGCACTGGTGGATTCTCAATAACGGCGCGCTCCAATAAATCACACAGCTCGGCAAAATCGCCGATTTGCCGGTTCAGATTTTGCAGCGGCGCGCAGGCTACCGCTTGCAACAACGGGTTGATATAAGGCAACTGCTGGAAAGCGTTGCGCATCCGAGCCAAATCGCGAGGCCGTGCGCTACGCAGTGCCAGACGGGCTAAAATACGCTCCAGATCGCCAATTTGGCGTAGCAGCGGTTGTAGCTCAGTCACCAGCATCTCTTGTTGTAGGGTGCGAATGGCTTCCTGACGAGCGCTGAGGCGTTGACGGTCACGGATGGGTTGGTGCAGCCAGCGCTTAAGCATCCGGCTACCCATCGCGGTGACGGTTTGATCCAGTACCGAGGCCAGCGTGCAATCCGTTCCGCCACTGAGATTCAAGGTGATCTCCAGATTACGGCGAGTCGCTGCATCCATGATGATCCCATCTTGCTGGCGCTCCATGATCACGCCACGAATGTGCGGTAATGCGGTACGCTGGGTGTCTTTGACATATTGCAGCAGACAGCCGGCTGCCCGTAGGCCCGCGTCGGCTTGTTCAACGCCAAAACCGGTCAGATCGCGGGTGCCAAATTGCAGGTTTAACTGCTGGCGGGCAGTATCAATCTCGAATTCCCACAGTGGGCGACGGCGTAGACCTTTACGATTTTCAATCAGTGTCGAGTGCGGAAAATCTTCGGCATACAGCAGCTCGGCTGGATTGGTGCGTTGCAGCTCTGCCAGCATGGCATCGATGCTGTCCGGCTCTGACAATAAGAAGCGCCCAGAGCTGATATCCAGTGTGGCATAGCCGAATTTATCACCGTAAGCACAGATAGCCGCCAGCAGATTATCTTGCCGTTCTTGCAGCAACGCTTCGTCACTGACGGTTCCCGGGGTCACAATACGTACCACTTTACGCTCGACGGGTCCTTTGCTGGTGGCCGGATCGCCAATCTGCTCACAAATGGCCGCTGATTCGCCAAGCTGGATCAGCTTGGCCAGATAGCCTTCAATCGAATGATGTGGCACACCGGCCATCGGGATCGGCTCACCGGCCGATTGACCACGCTTGGTCAGCGAGATATCCAGTAGCTGGGAGGCTAAGCGCGCATCGTCATAAAACAGTTCGTAAAAGTCACCCATGCGGTAAAACAGCAAAATATCGGGGTGCTGCGCTTTGAGGCGCAGATACTGCTGCATCATGGGGGTGTGGGCATCGAGGTTCAGGCTGTCGCTCATAAGAGTTATCTTTTTAACGTCATCAGGTGAACAGAAACAACGGTCAGAGCGCCAATCGGCTCTGGTGTGCCGTTTAAGTTTAAATTGTGCAATACGGGTTAACAGGCAATTGCCTTGTACTGCTGGCAAGCTTATATGAGGGGCAAAGGCGCTGGCAAACCTTATGTGATAAGCGTAGTCAGCGCGCGTGCGGATCTCGCGGATAACTGGGCCACAGATCAGGTCATACACCGGTTATTGAGCATATAACTGTAACCCGCCCGTGGGCCGTGGCGATGTATGCATTATGGATAACCGGCGGCCGTTGTCCCATCCATCATAGGCTTGGGTTACACTGCCTGTACAGGGTGAAAAATCCGGGGGAAGGTTATGTATCAGAGTTTGTTGTCTCTTAGTCAGGCGGTTGGTGCCCGTTTAACCCAGTTAGGGTGGAACATTACGGCGGCGGAGTCGTGCACTGGTGGCGGGATCATGGCGGCGCTAACTGACATTGCCGGTAGCTCACAATATGTCGATCGCGGTTTTGTGACTTACTCCAATCAGGCCAAGCATCAGATGTTGGGCGTATCTTGGCATACGCTGGATACCTATGGCGCGGTGAGTGAACCGACGGTGTGTGAAATGGTACACGGAGCGCTGCTAGCGTCGGAGGCCGATGTGGCGATTGCCGTGAGTGGCATTGCCGGCCCAAGCGGTGGCAGTGAGGATAAGCCGGTGGGAACGGTCTGGTTTGCGTTTGCCAGTCGCAGTGGGCGTACTTTAGCCTGTCATCAGCTCTTTTCTGGCGATCGGGCCGCGGTACGTGAGCAGGCGGTGCATTTTGCATTGCAAACACTGTTAAATGAGTTTCTCTTTTAAACAGGGCTTGATACTGTATGACCATACAGTATACTGTTAGCCATACAACGCGTGACTGATTTCGTGGGGATAAGAGTAATGGATGAGAATAAACAGAAAGCCTTAGCCGCAGCGTTAGGACAGATTGAAAAGCAATTCGGTAAAGGCTCTATCATGCGTCTGGGTGACACCAAGACGTTAGATATTGAAGCGATTTCTACCGGCTCTTTGGGTCTGGATATTGCGCTGGGTATTGGCGGTCTGCCGACCGGCCGTGTTGTTGAAATCTTTGGCCCGGAATCATCCGGTAAAACTACTCTTACTCTGTCCGTGATTGCTCAGGCCCAAAAAAGCGGTAAAACCTGTGCCTTTATCGATGCGGAGCATGCGCTGGATCCCGTCTATGCAGCCAAATTGGGCGTGCAGGTGGATGATCTGCTGATTTCCCAACCGGATACTGGTGAACAAGCGCTGGAAATTTGTGATGCACTGGTTCGTTCCGGTGCGGTAGATGTCATCATCGTTGACTCCGTGGCAGCGCTGACGCCAAAAGCCGAAATTGAAGGCGAAATGGGCGACTCCCACGTGGGTCTGCAAGCCCGTTTGATGTCTCAGGCGCTGCGTAAACTGACCGGTAACATTAAGAGCGCCAACTGTCTGGTGGTCTTTATTAACCAGATCCGGATGAAAATCGGGGTGATGTTCGGTAACCCGGAAACCACCACCGGTGGTAACGCACTGAAATTCTACTCGTCTGTCCGTCTGGATATTCGCCGTGTTGGCGCGATTAAAGAAGGTGACGAAGTTGTGGGTAACGAAACCCGCGTTAAAGTGGTGAAGAACAAGGTTTCACCACCGTTCCGTCAGGCTGATTTCCAGATAATCTATGGCGGCGGCATCTCCAGAGAAGGTGAGCTGATCGACCTGGGCGTGAAGCACAAGATGGTAGAAAAATCGGGCGCTTGGTACAGCTATCAGGGCGAAAAAATTGGTCAGGGTAAGGCCAACTCCATGAAGTACCTGCAAGAGCATCCGGAAATTTCAGCCGAGCTGGACAAAAAACTGCGTGATCTGCTGTTAAGTGGCGCGACGGCGTCTGCCGAAGCACAAGCCAATGACGGAGCGGACGACGAGTTTGCCCCAGATGAGGATGGCGCATTCTGATGAATGCGATGCTACTGAACCACGCGCTGCGTTTCTTGGCGCAGCGTGAACACAGTGAGCAGGAATTGCGCCGCAAATTAGCGGCGCAATTTGTTTCTGCGTCGGCGTCGCCGAATGAGAACGCAGAGCCTACGACGCACCGTCGCGCCGATAAGCGAACGGCGACAACGCCCTCCTTACATTTTACACGTAGCGAATGGCCCGCAACGCCAGAGGCATTTGCTGATGCGTTGGATGAGGTCATGGCGCATTGTCGACAGCAAAAGTGGCTGGATGACTCACGTTTCGCGGGGCTATTTTTGCGTAGCCGCAGTCAAAAGGGTTACGGCCCACGGCGAATAGAGCAAGAGCTGCGCCAGCGCGGCATTAGCAGTGACGATCTCAGACAAGCGCTGTTGGATTGTGACATTGACTGGAGCGCGTTAGCCGAGCGGGTTGCTCATCGGCGTTTTGGCGCGTCTTTGCCCACCGATCGCCTGCAACGCAGCAAGGTGATCCGGTTCATGCTGTACCGTGGTTTTTATCAAGAAGACATCCAATCTTTGTGGTAACCGTGCTTGGCTTAGCCTTCACATTAGCACCGATTTTTGCCCTTTCTTTGCATTTCACCGCCGTAAAGCCGGTGGGATCCGTATTTTCTGCCGCCGAAAGTGCTATCTGAATTTACATCACTTGTGAGAAAATTTATCTTATTCACACTTTGATGGTCGCCCCCGCAGTACAACAGGGACGATTCCTCAGCAATTTGATCTGACTCAGGACTTAGCTGCATGAGCAAGAGCACTGCCGAGATCCGCCAGGCGTATCTCGACTTTTTCCAGAGCAAAGGGCATCAAGTGGTGTCCAGCAGCTCATTAGTGCCGGGCAATGACCCGACGTTACTGTTTACCAATGCCGGTATGAACCAGTTCAAGGATGTTTTCCTTGGTCTGGACAAGCGCCCGTATACCCGCGCTACCACGTCCCAGCGCTGTGTGCGTGCGGGCGGCAAGCACAATGACCTGGAAAACGTAGGTTATACCGCCCGTCACCATACTTTCTTCGAAATGCTGGGTAACTTCAGCTTCGGTGATTACTTCAAGCACGATGCGATCCGCTATGCGTGGGAGTTTCTAACTTCTCCGCAGTGGCTGGCGCTGCCGAAAGAAAAGCTGTGGGTAACCGTATACGCCTCTGATGATGAAGCGTATGACATCTGGGCCAAAGAAATTGGTGTGCCAGAAGAGCGCATCGTACGTATCGGTGACAACAAAGGTGCACCGTACGCGTCCGATAACTTCTGGCAGATGGGTGACACCGGCCCGTGCGGCCCGTGCACCGAGATTTTCTACGACCACGGCGATCACATCTGGGGCGGTCCTCCGGGAAGTCCAGAAGAAGATGGCGACCGTTATATCGAGATTTGGAACAACGTGTTCATGCAGTTCAACCGTCAGGCCGACGGTACGCTGCTGCCACTGCCAAAACCATCGGTAGATACCGGCATGGGTCTGGAGCGTATTACGGCGGTCATGCAGCACGTAAACTCCAACTATGAAATCGACGTCTTCAAAGCGCTGATTGCCAAAGCCGCCGAAGTAACCGGTGCGACCGATCTGGAAAGCAAATCACTGCGCGTGATCGCCGACCACATTCGTTCTTGCGCGTTCTTGGTATCGGATGGCGTGATGCCATCCAACGAAGGCCGTGGCTATGTGCTGCGCCGGATCATCCGCCGTGCAGTACGTCATGGTCACATGCTGGGCGCGAAAGAGACCTTCTTCTACAAGCTGGTTGGCACCTTGATCAACGTCATGGGCAGCGCTGCCGATGAGCTGCAACAGCAGCAGGCAATGGTTGAAAAAGTGCTGCGTCTGGAAGAAGAGCAGTTTGCGCGTACGCTGGAGCGTGGTTTGGCGCTGTTGGATGGCGCGCTGGCTGAGCTGCAAGGCGACGTACTGGATGGTGAAACGGCATTCAAACTGTACGATACCTACGGCTTCCCGTTGGACTTGACTGCCGATGTATGCCGTGAGCGCAACATCACCGTGGATGAAGCCGGTTTTGACAAAGCGATGGAAGCCCAGCGTCAGCGTGCGCAGGCCGCCAGTAACTTTGGCGCCGACTACAACAGCATGATCCGTGTTGATGGTCAGACCGAATTCCACGGTTATACCACCACCGCCCATCAAGGTCAGGTTGTGGCACTGTTCCGTGAAGGTCAAAGCGTTGAGCAATTGCATGCCGGTGAAGAGGCGATCATCGTCCTGAACGAAACCCCATTCTACGCCGAGTCCGGTGGTCAGGTGGGTGACAGCGGTCTGCTGTTAGCCGATGGCGTTGAGTTCATGGTGACGGATACGCAGAAATACGGTCAGGCCTTTGGCCATGTCGGTAAGCTGATGTCAGGGAGTGTAACTGTCGGTGATACGCTGCAAGCGGAAGTCGATGCGGCGCGTCGTCAGAATATTCGACTGAACCACTCGGCCACCCACCTGCTGCACGCCGCCTTGCGTAAAGTGCTGGGCGAGCACGTGGCACAGAAAGGTTCACAGGTTAGCGCTGACGCGCTGCGCTTTGACTTCTCACATCTGGAAGCCATGAAGGCCGACGAGCTGCGCGAAGTTGAGCGGCTGGTGAATGCGGAAATCCGCCACAACCACAGCGTACAGACCGATGTTCTGGATCTGGATGACGCCAAAGCCAAAGGCGCGATGGCGCTGTTTGGTGAGAAGTATGACGAGAAAGTGCGCGTACTGACCATGGGCGATTTCTCGGTTGAGCTGTGCGGGGGGACTCACGCCGCGCGTACCGGTGATATCGGCTTGTTCCGCATTACCTCTGAAGGTGGTGTGGCCGCAGGCGTGCGCCGTATTGAAGCCGTGACCGGTGAGCGTGCGATTGCCTTTACTGAGCGTCAGCAAGATCAGCTGGATGAAGCCGCGGGTCTGGTCAAAGCCGATACCTTCAGTGTGGCAGAAAAAGTCCTAGGTTTGCTGGATCGCAGCAAGTCGCTGGAAAAAG
>JBOFCH010000402.1:0-4073 GCA_051645985.1 Plesiomonas sp.
GGGTGGCATCTTCTTTGATCGGCACTAAGGTCAGATTATCAACGTTGCCTTTGGAGTCTTTATCCCAATAGTTCGGGTTACGGGCATACTCCAGCTTTACGCCTTGCTCACGGAACTTAACGGTGAAGGGGCCGGTGCCGGAGACGTTGGTGGAAGCAAACGACGCACCGTTTTTGATGATTTCATCTTTTGGCTTACCGTTAGAGGTGGTGCCGCTGTAGAACTTAGAGTCCATCGGGAAGATGTAGGTCGCGGTTTGCAGCACCAGCGGATACGGCTTACTGGTGATCAGATCCACGGTGTAATCGTCCACCTTCTTGGCTTCGGCAATCGGATCGAAAATGGCTTTGTAGTCAGGGGAGTTTTTCAAACGATTAACTGTCCACACCACATCATCGGCGGTAAAGTCGTTACCAGAGTGGAATTTCACCCCTTTGCGCAGGTGGAAGCGCACGGTTTTATCGTCGATACGCTCATATTTTTCGGCCAGACGTGGGTCGAATTGCAGCTCCTGATTCCAGCGGATCAGCGGATCGAACACCAGATGCGACATTTCCAGCGTCTGATTCGACAGCTGCTCTTGCGGGTCCAGTGAGGTTGGATCGGAGGCGACGGCCACCTTGATGTCAGCAGCAGCAACATGAAAGGCCATACCGGCCGCCAGCAGCGCTAGCGCAATTTTGGATAATCCTTTTTTCATCTTGTTCTCCATGCTTTTATATTTCACTTGCGGTTTCAGCTTGCGATATCCAGCCCCTCGCGGGACATTCCCTTGAATTCCGGCATCAGCGAGATCAGCTTGCGGCTGTATTCATGCTCGGCATTGGTAAACAGTTTTTCAGTTTCGGCCACTTCCACCAGATGACCGTGGCGCATGACGCCGATCCGGTCACACATCTGGCGGATCACCGGCAGGTCATGACTGATGAACAACATGGTCAGGCCCAGCTCCTGCTGCAAGTCTTTGAGCAGGTTGAGGATCTGCGCTTGTACCGACACATCTAGCGCTGACGTCGGTTCATCGCAAATCAAAAAACGTGGTCGGGTTGCTAGCGCGCGGGCAATGGAGATCCGCTGGCGCTGGCCGCCGGAAAACTCGTGCGGGTATTTCACCCCGGCATGGCGACCAAGGCCGACATGGTCGAGCAGGTCAGCCACGATCTGTTCAATCTGCTGCTCACCGCTGGCCAAACGGTGAAAGCGGATCGGCTCGGCAATGATGTCACGCACCTTCATGCGTGGATTCATCGAAGAGTAGGGGTTTTGGAATACCATCTGCATTTGGCGGCGCAGCGGGCGGCGCTGGTGCTCGTTTTTCAGCGCCGTCAGATCGATGCCTTCGAATACGATCCGGCCATTGTCAGGCGGGTACAACCCCGTAACGGCACGGGCTATCGTGGATTTTCCCGAGCCGGACTCTCCGACCAGACCAAAGGTTTCACCCTCGAAAATCTCAAAGCTGATGTCACTGCACGCCTGCACATATTCGCGCCGCGATGGGAAAATAGAATCTTTGGTGACGAATTTCAGATTCACGTGCTCAACGCGCAGCAAAGCGCCTTCGTAAGTGCGCTGATCTTGACTCTGGCCGAGCCAATGGGTTTTCAGATCAATACGGGTATCAGGTGTGCCAGCATCTTCGATATAAGAAACCTGCGGGAAGCGCACCAGCTTGACATCCGAACGCGGCACTGCGGAGATCAGGCTTCGTGTATACGGGTGTGAGGGTTTACCCAGCACTTGGGCCGTGGCACCAAACTCCACCAGATCGCCGCGATACATGACCGCCACTTT
Organism: Plesiomonas sp.; assembly: GCA_051645985.1. Taxonomy (GTDB): domain Bacteria; phylum Pseudomonadota; class Gammaproteobacteria; order Enterobacterales; family CAMTGL01; genus Plesiomonas. The sequence goes on from JBOFCH010000402.1 coordinate 1,795, forward strand.
ATCGGTGACATTCGCCACGACGCCCATGTCATGGGTCACCAGCATGCAACCGACTTGCCGCTCTTTACACAGACGGCGGATCAGTTGCAGGATTTGATCTTGAATCGACACATCCAAGGCGGTGGTTGGCTCATCGGCAATAATCAGCTCCGGATCGCCGGACAGCGCGATAGCAATTACCACCCGTTGGCGCATACCACCGGAAAATTGGTGTGGATACTGCTTGATCCGCAGCTCTGGCTGTGGAATGCCCACCGCCTGCATCAGCTCCAGCGCTTTAGCCCGTGCTTGCTCATGCTTTAAGGTGGTATTGGCTAAAATCGTTTCGATCAACTGCTGTTCGACCGTGAACAGTGGATTGAGCGAAGTCATCGGATCTTGAAAGATAAAACCGATGTGTGAGCCACGGATCGCCTGCATCTCTTTTTGGCTTTTACCGGAAATCAGCACACCGTTGAGATAAATATCACCACGGGCGATACGCCCCGGTGGGCTGAGCAGATCGATCACGGCATTACCGATAGTCGATTTACCGGCACCAGATTCTCCGACAACACCGACGATTTCCCCTTTTTCAATCGTGAGGGAGAGATCCTTAACTGCGGCGTGTACCCCGTAGCGGGAGGGATACTCGATCCGCAGGTTCTTTACTTCAAGTAAGGACATGGTTACCTCTGCGGGGGGATTTCCCCAGACAAATTCATCCGTAAATTGACCGCAGATGTGGTCAAGGATTTGGCCGTTTACAGATTGACTTTCTGTATCCAGCAAACCAGCAATCCACGCGGTTTTTCTGCATTTTTTCGGAATAACATGCCTGTAACCTAAACTGTTTACCTCATACTGTAAATGAGGCTCGGATACATTTTGTCAACAGTTAGTGTGATTTAACTCACTCGTCGTAGTCGCAAATGTGATTAAAAACAGCATTTATAGTCAAAAACACCAGTTAAATCCTTTTTTCCATGGTTGTGATTCAACATTTACTCAACAAGCAGCAGCTCGCGTTTTTTTATGCTCAGTGGAATTCATTGCATCCACAGTGAATTTTTATGCATAGAAGATCTTCGGTAGCAGAATGCTCGATAGAACAAATAATCAGCAGGAAAATACGAGGGAACAATGCACTGTAAGCAAACTGAACAAGCGCTGAATAGTTCACTCATTTCCGATTAAGTGGCTAAGGAGTTTACTCTGCACAATAAGAACAGCGGTAAGGGATTCTTTGGCAGCGCGTCTGAGGGCTGCCGCGCTTTTTTGCGGCGAATCAACGGCAGTGGCAGTGACTCTGATACACTGCATTTAGTCAAACACTCAACGTAATCAGACAGGTTGTGTTATGAACAGGATTGGGCGGCTATGTGCCGTCATAATGGCGGCGATAATGGTAATCGGGCTGCTGTCTGCCCAAACCGGTGCCGATCCGCTCCCGGAACTGGAGCTGGATGATGATGTACAGGATACCGCTCTGGCTGCTACGCAAGCCGGATTGATCCAACCGTACAGTAAATTGCTGCAACAGGTAGAGCAGGATTTTAACGGCCGGATCATCGAAGTGGAACTCGATGAAGATGATGGGATTTGGGAGTACGAGCTGAAGTTACTCGGCGCGACGAATAATGTGGTCAAAGTAAAATACAACGCGACCACGCTGAAAATACTTAAAATCAAAGGTCATGATTTGGATAGCGTGCTGCGGCGTGGGGTGGAACTGCCTCCGCGGCATGATTGATCAACATCGGTGATGTCAGGCTTGCAGCAGTGCTTTCTTTATAGTTCAGCGCGACATACATCATAGAACAATATCTATAACAACAATAGCCATAACAACAATAAATACCGCATAAACGTCTACTCCGTCGGCCAGTATGGTCAGTGAAACCATGTATACGACTAGGCGTAGGCGCTTAATCAGAGAACGGATAGCCAGATGAAAGCCCTCATTGTAGAAGATGATACCTTGCTTGCCCGCCAGATAGAGACCGCGTTAGAGCAACAACAGTGGATTTGCGACATTGCCCGTGATGGCATCGACGCTCTGTATCGAGCGACCAGTGAAAACTGGGATGTGATTGTGCTGGATTTGGGCCTGCCCAAGCTCGATGGCCTGACAGTACTGCGCAGTTTGCGCCAAGAAGGCAATACCACACCGGTGATTATTCTCAGCGCGCGTGGCGAGCTGCATCAGCGTATTGAAGGGCTAAATGCCGGTGCTGATGACTACCTGACTAAACCGTTCGAGATGGCCGAGCTATTGGCGCGCTTGTCGGTGCAATTGC
>JBOFCH010000403.1:0-2890 GCA_051645985.1 Plesiomonas sp.
AAGGCATTTATGACTTGTCGGTGTTTGAACGGGTCTTGCGCGGACGCTGGCCAGAAAATCAGGTATTGAGTCATGATTTACTGGAAGGGTGTTATGTTCGCTCAGGATTAGTCAGCGATGTCGCCTTATTTGAACAGTCGCCGGACAATTATTTGGCTGACGTGGCTCGCCGTCGACGCTGGGTGCGTGGGGATTGGCAGCTGTTGCCGTGGCTTCGTCGTCGGGTACGTACGTTACATGGGGGGCGGGAAGAAAATACCCTGTCGGCGTTATCGCGTTGGAAACTGTTGGATAACTTACGTCGCAGCTTAACGCCGCTGGCAACGCTGCTCTTGTTGGCGGGCAGTCTGCTGTTTTTATCGCTGCCGATAGCGTTGTCCGTCGTGGCTATTTTATGGCTATCTCCGGCATTACTGGCGTTGGGCTTGGATCTGACGCGTGTCGCGAAGGATATTTCTTGGTGGCAATACAGCCGTATTAGTCTGCGCCAAGCCGGACTTCGCCTGCGCCAGCAGGGATTACAGCTGTTGCTGTTACCGTTTGAAGCCGTATTTCATGCGACTGCCGCATCTACTGCATTATGGCGGATGTTTATCAGCCGTCGCCGGATGCTGGAATGGGCGACCTCGGAAGATCAGCAGCAACAGGCTTCCCATATCCCAGCGACGTTTTATCGTCAAATGTGGCCTTCGTGGCTCGCTGCGCCATTATTGGTCTTATCGGTAGCCCTATTGATGCCAGCTAATCTGGGCTTGGCATCGATTATTGCCATTGGCTGGTTGTTGACGCCGGGCTTGATGGCACGGCTTAGCCGTCCGGTACAGATTGCACCGGCAACGTTATCGGCGGAGCAACATCGCTATTTGCGTCAGATTAGCCGGGAAACCTGGGGCTTTTTTGAAACCTTTGTCAGTGCCGATGATCACTTTTTGCCGCCGGATAATTATCAAGAAATTCCGGATCCGGTGGTGGCACACCGAACATCGCCCACCAATATTGGCTTGTCATTGCTGGCTAACCTGACGGCTTTTGATTTTGGTTATATCCCGCGCGGTGAATTGTTGGTTCGTACCCGTCAAACGTTGGATACCCTCGAACAATTAGGGCGCTATCGCGGACATTTCTATAACTGGTATGACACCCAGACTCTGCGCCCGCTGTATCCACGTTATATCTCTACCGTCGACAGTGGCAATTTAGCCGGCCATCTGCTGATTTTACGCCGGGGTTTGTTGGCCTTGCGTGAGCAGTCACCGGATTGGGTGAGCTGGCAGCAAGGGCTGCGCGATACTTTGCAATTGCTGATTCAGGCGCTGGGAGAACGAGCGTCGCCGGTGGCTGAGGCACTGACCGGTCGTTTACATGAGGAGTTGCAACGTAGCGCCGATGACATTACCCAAGCGCCACAGGCATACTTTGCCCGTGTGCAGCAGCTGGCTGCGGAGCTGAATCTGTATATTCAAGATACCTATACCGGTACCGCGGCTCGGCGTTGGTCGCAAGCTTTATTGCAGCAAAGTGAGCTGTTACTCAAAGAGCTAGAGGGGGGCAATGCGGCTCAGCAACAACAACAACAGGAGGATATTTCGCTACTGGCTCAGCGGCTTGATGCATTGGCGGATATGGACTTCGAGTTCTTGTTTGATCCCGCACGCCAGCTCTTGCGGGTGGGTTATAACTTAGATACGCACTATTTTGATCAAGGGCATTATGATTTGCTGCAATCCGAAGCGCGGCTCAGTTATTTTCTGGCGGTTGCTCGTCGGCAGATCCCGCTGAAAAGTTGGTTTAATTTGGGCCGTTTGTTAACCGTGCTGGATGGGCGGGCGGTACTGGCGTCATGGAGCGGCTCGATGTTTGAGTATCTGATGCCGCAGTTGGTCATGCCGTCTTACCAAGACACCTTGATCAGCACCACCTGTCATCATGCCGTGTTGCAGCAGATGCAGTATGGTCGTCAGACCGGATTGCCTTGGGGAGTGTCTGAATCCGGTTATAACCGCACCGATGCCCAATTTAACTATCAGTATCGGGCATTTGGCGTTCCCGGATTAGGGTTAAAGCGTGGGTTGGCCGAAGATCGGGTGGTGGCTCCCTATGCCAGCATGATGGCGCTGATGTTGGAGCCGCAGGCTGCGCTACAGAATTTACAACGGCTACAGACCATGGGTGCTCGTGGTGGATTCGGTTTTTATGAAGCGCTGGATTTTACGCCATCGCGGTTAAATCGAGGAGAGACTCACGCGCTGATCCGCTCGTATATGGCACACCATCAGGGTATGGGTTTCTTGGCGCTTTCATACACCTTGTTGGGTCAGCGAATGCCGCAACGCTTTACCGCTGAACCGTTGTTTAAGGCGACGCAGCTGTTGCTGCAAGAGCGGATGCCGAAGGTTATCAATGTCTATGTGCAGCGGCAGAAATTTGAGCCGATATGGGAAGACCGCTCGATGCAGGGCGATGTGCGGCGGCAGTTTGGTGTGGCCGATCTCACGCAGCCACAGATCCAGCTGTTATCCAACGCTCGCTACCATGTATTGCTGAGCCAAAGTGGTGCGGGCTATAGCCGCTGGCACCAATTGGCGCTGACCCGCTGGCGCACGGATGCGACGACGGAGCGTTATGGATTATTCTGTTATGTGCGTGAAATTAACAGCGAACGCACGGATAGCGTGACTTGCCAACCGTTTGGCCGACGTCCTGAGTTGACGGATGCCGAGTATCAGGTGGTGTTCTCTGAGTCCCGAGCCGAGTTTAGCCAAAACTTACCGCATGTATCGGTACAGACCGAAATAGTGGTGTCTCCAGAGGATGATGTAGAGCTACGTCGGATCCGGTTGACCAACCACAGCTACCATCCGCTGACATTAGAGCTGACCAGCTATGCCGA
>JBOFCH010000404.1:0-4231 GCA_051645985.1 Plesiomonas sp.
ATCAATTTGGCCGCTTTGCTGCTCCAGTTCTTTGATGCGTTTTTTGGTATCGGCGAGGCTTTTGGCGGTGACTTTTGAGTCACCTGCGACAGCACGTAATGGCGCGGCCATTCGGTTGGCCGCATCCATAATCAGCTGCAAACGGAGGGTTTGATTACTCATTTTCTGCCCCGTGCATAGTGTTCCAGCGATTAATCAGCCTCTGATGTAAGGCTGTCAGCTCGTCGAGTTCTAGCTGATACAGCTCTGATAGAGGCTGATGGGCAATAATTAAGATGTCTGCGTACAGTTCATCTACTGAATCAGGGCAATAGCCTTCTTCGGTAGCAAAAAATAGCTCACCTCTTGGCCCATTTGCAGAAGATCTGCTGGGTCTAACTGCATCAATTCATTTTCTGTCAGCGCTGGCGTTGTGATTCGTGGCAGCAGCTTAAACAATGCATTTACATCCATATTCAGAACATCCGTTACACTGGTACCTCGCAATTCACCTGAATTTGGCTTGCGTACAGCCACCTTACTAACTTCCGATTCACCGCGCTTGATTGGAGTATCCAGCACTACGTCTTTAAACATGATATTTACCTTTTCAGTCATTAATATTGACGGGCTAATGGCCCGTCGGTAATTGTTGTTGGCTTAAAAGCCGATGGCTTTTCGGTGGGCTTCCATCATGTCGACACCGTGGACTTTGTGGATCATGTTGACGATGTCGATTTCAACCAGCTCTTCACCATTCACGATCACTTTGTAATAGGTGTTCAGCATGCTGACTTTCATTTGGGTGTTATCGCCAGTTTTCATATTGCCCGAATCGATTTCTTTGATGCGGCCACGCTGGACAATCTCGACTGGAACAACTTCACCCGTATCATCACGCTGGAATGAACCGGCAAAACGCACTAACACCGCATCAATTTTTTCTGCGTGCATTTTCTTCATCAGCGCCGCTTCATAGCCACCAAACGTAAATTCGGTATTAAGCGCGCCACCATCCAGCCCCATATTGATTTCTACGGAACCGGGCATACCGCCGCCGCGGTATTCTTCCGTTTTCATGCTGAGCTTGGCTGGCGTGAATTCTTCTGCTACGCCAATCCAGTTATCACCATCAACAAAGATGTTCAGGTGTTTAAGTTTGCGAGGGAGTGCCATTTGTTCTCCTTAAAATCAGGCTGCGGCTACGCGTGCTGCAAAGTCGATTAAGTAACGGGCCGTGATGCGCTGCCGGAATGCCAAATCTTCCAACGGCGGAACTGGTGTGTAGTCGTAGTCGATAAACAGCCGTCCGGCCTTCAGCGTGTCCGCTGTGTTCACTTCCTCGTCGTACCAGCAGTCAAAGCCGAGTAGGTATCCGAGGCTGACCAGTTCGCGGCCTTTGGCTTTGATGCCTTCGACGATGTCTTTAACCAGCGTTGGTGTAATCGGTTTATCGACTGCCCACATGTGCGCTTCGGCGATGGTGTCAGCCAGAATTTGTGCGGTGCGGGTGTAGTTTTCAAACTGGAACAGTGGGTCATCAGAGCAGGTGCGCGATCCCCAGAAGCGGAAGCCGTCTTGCTGAATTAGGCAGGTGATGTCTTCTGAGTTCAGCAGGCCAGCATCAGTGTCGGAGTCTTGTAAATCCCAGAACACTTGCTTGGTCAGACCTTGTACTCCGGTTACTGCAACGTTTGACAGGGTTTTGTGCCAGCCAATTTCTTTATCAATCAGGGCGCGCATGGCCAGTGCTTTGGCGACAGCGTAAATCGGGCATTCGGCGTTGGCGTTGGTGTCCCATTTGGTGAAGTCACCAAAGATAGGCATCAGTTCACGAGAGCCGAAGTTTTTGCGGTAGGCAATGGCTTCGGTGATTGTATTGGCTTGGACTGCGATATAACCAAAGGCACGCAGCTTTTTGGCTACAACTGCCAGTTCTGTTGCGACAGGGAGTTGGTCAAGCCCCGGCACGCCGATGATGCGCGGTGTTACGCCGACATCGGCTTTTGCTCGCATCAGTGCTTTGAGGCCGGTATAGGTGCCATCTTCGTGCGCGGCACCGATGAGGTTTGACGTGGTTTCTTCTTCCGTTGCGCCTTCTGCGACACGGTTGACGATGGTGATGGTGTTGACGGTGTCGGCGATGGCTTGCAGTGATTTGGCCAGCGTGCCTTTTTTACCGGCTTTTCCGACGGCGGCTTGTACGTTGGTGATAAGTACGTTTTTCCCCAGTGGGAACATGGTTGGATCTGCGTCATCAGCGTGGGCGACAAAGCCAATCACTGCTGTGGCGACAGTTCGGATTGTTCGGGTGCCGTCGTTGATTTCAACGACGCGCACACCGTGGTGGTATGAGTCTAATGCCATGAGGCGTGGCTCCTTGTCCGGACGGAGGTGTGTTTTAAATATGCAAGGTCATGATGCGGACAAGGGTTTGGTGGGGCGAGCCGTTTACGGTGTGCCAGCGTGTGACACACCGTGAAGGTGGTGAAGTTTGGTTTTATTCAGCAGGTTGTTGGGGCCAGTTGATGTCTGGGGCGATGGAGGTGTCTACCGCTTGCAGTGCTGTAATGTAGTTCATCCACGCGATAAGCGACGCTTTATCGGTATCGGAAATCATGCCGAGTTGGAGCTGAGTTTGCCACAGGCTGATTGAGCGCTGCGCATTAGTTAATAGTCCCTGCTTCTCGCCGTCAGCAATCTGAATCAACTGCTCTTTAGTTGGTGGTGGCATCTCTATCCATACCGGCATACCAGCACTATCCCCCCCTCTGGTTTTACCGTCTGGATGCATACCGGAGAACTCAATAAACATTTCATCAGGAACAGAAATTGCGTCATCAAGATCCCAACCAGATGACGTGTACTCATCCAACATTGCTTTGGGGAAAAATGCATTATTCTTTGCTGAGAAAATATATTTCATTTCAATACCCGATAGCCAAAACCAAACAGCTAAGCTCACTCAGTCCATATGAGTTAGCAATTCTATATGTTGATAGCGTCATTGGCGCACCAGAGAGGAATGCCAACCCTGATGGTGATGCGGTGTATCCAATAAAAAATGGCATAACGCCATAACAAATGGTTGTGAATGGAATAGTAAAATAGCCATCAATAGTAGACGGTGTTTCAGTCGATATATGCTTTGGGGCCTCAATATACATCCATTGCAGCATCAGGCCACTCGGCAATTTATGATATCCCGAGGTTCTTGCACTCGGCATCGAATACCCAAAAAAATTCATATTAGGTATTTGGCCAACACCATTACCAACCTCATGAGTACTTGCCGATTTAAGCCCTATATTGCGTCTGAATAGCTCTTTATCCTGTATATCTGCCCCATGTTGGTCTTTTGCCAGTTTCCTAGATAATTCGGTAATAACATCAGCTGCAAAATTCGAGTTGTTATTAATAGCCGCGGCTATTTTTTGCAAATCATTTAACGACACCGGCGCATTCGCGACTTTCGCATACTGCTTATGCGGGTGAACATCTGCGACATGTGTTCTCATCAGTTGGTCGGCATACGCACGAACCTCAATAACGTTATCATCCACGTATTTACGCGTTGCCAGTACTACGGATGGATCGATTTTAAGTGAGACGGCGGCGGTGCTGCTGACGATAAGTAGCATGCGAATGACCAGCGCACGACCGCTTCCCTCTTGCAGCTGAGGTTTGTATGAACCAGCGCAGTTGCTGTAGGCAATCAGCGTTCCGGCTTTGTCGAATAAGCCGATTTCACGGATCCAAAAGCCGCCATCCGTTTCAGGAATGACCTGCTCAACAATAATCTGGTTTGGGTTTAGCGGGTCAATGCTCAGGCTGTTGATGGCCGCGCGGCGCTTTTCACCAAGCAGGTCTGTCATTGCTGGGTCTGGCGTTGGTTCTGGTGCGCTTACCCCACCGCCATCACCCACTGCAATATGGGTCATTTCCAGCTTTGTTCCCAATGCTGCGGCATTTGCCAGTTTGCCTGCCCCAAGATTGGTTAGGATGGCAAAATACTTAGCCATTAAAAACCTCCATTGATTCGATTACGTGTACCGCAGCGCCGGTGTAACCATGACTGGCTACGATGATGTCGTCTGGCAGGTACGGGTACACCGTCATTATTTCGCCTGAATAACAGGCGGCTGCGGTATTGATGCGACCTTGTGTTGCGATGCTGATTGATAAGCCGATCACGTGACGAGTTAGCGGTTTGGCATCATCAATCAGCCGTTCTAGTTCGTGGTATGTTGCT
>JBOFCH010000405.1:0-5988 GCA_051645985.1 Plesiomonas sp.
TGAAGTGATCCTGCTTGTCGTTGCGCTTGTCGATCAAATGAATCGACACTCCGGAGTTCAGGAATGACAGCTCACGCAGACGCTTGGCTAGGATCTCGTACTGGAATTCGATATTGGTGAACGTCTCTGAGCTTGGCCAGAAACGTACCGTCGTCCCTGTCGCGGTGGTATCGCCGACGACCGCCAACGGCGCTACCGGCTCACCCAGATGGTATTCTTGCGTGTGTACCTTGCCTTCGCGGCGGATCACCAACTCCAGCTTATCCGACAGGGCATTGACGACCGATACGCCCACGCCGTGCAGACCGCCGGACACTTTATAGGAGTTATCGTCAAACTTACCGCCGGCGTGCAGTACGGTCATGATCACTTCGGCTGCCGACACCCCTTCTTCAGGGTGAATGCCGGTCGGAATACCACGGCCATCATCTTGTACCGAAACCGAGTTATCGGCATGGATGGTGACCAGAATATCTTTACAGTGACCGGCCAGTGCTTCGTCGATCGCGTTATCAACCACTTCGAACACCATGTGGTGCAAACCGGTGCCGTCATCGGTATCACCGATATACATGCCGGGACGCTTACGGACTGCGTCCAGCCCTTTCAGAACCTTGATACTTGAGGAGTCATAGGTGTTCGACATTAGAATATCTCGCCTTCTATCCTGCACACTCATTGTGCACTTATTTTGCCATGTTCCACGCGGAACATCCTGCCCTTTTCGCCGGTCATGTCGCTGACCTGATCCGGGCTAATCGCACTGACAAATACCTGCGCGCCGGTCTGTTTCAGCTTTTCCGCCAGCAGCTGACGCCGCCCACGATCCAGCTCAGAGGCAAAATCATCAATCAAATAAATACACTGACGTGCACTGCGCTGGGTCAAATACTGTCCCTGCGCCAGACGCAATGCACACATTAACAGTTTCAGCTGTCCACGGGAGAGCACATCCTCCACCGGCGTACCGGCAGCGCGGAAACGAAAGTCCGCCTTATGTGGCCCGACCGCGGTATATGTCAGTGCCCGATCGCGTTCAAAATCACGCTCCAGCACCTGCGCATAATCGGCGCCTTTTTCCCAACCACGATGAAAACTGACGCTCACCGGGATCTCGGGTAAAAACAGCGCACAGGTTTGCTGGATTTCTTGGGCGATCGCCGCAGCGTACGCGGCGCGCCACTCACTCACCTGAAGGGCTAATTGTACCAGCTCCCGGTCCCAAGGGCGTAACTCTGCGTAACGGCGAACCTGTTTCAAGGCCGCATTACGCTGTTTCAGTAACCGCCGCAGGTTACTCCAGGCGGCATAAAAGGCCGGTTCGTCGTGAAACAGCCCCCAATCCAGAAAGGCGCGCCGGTATTTCGGCCCCCCACTGAGCAAGGTAAACCCTTCCGGGGTGATCAGTTGCATCGGCAACAGTTGCGCCAACGCCGCCACTTTCTGACCATCTTGGCCATCGATACGCACCCGCGTGTCACCCTGCCGGGTTTTCTGCAAGCCCAGCGACACCGAATGACCGCCATCATCGAGGCGGCCATGCAAAATAAAGTGCGGCTTATCTTGCTGGATCACCCGTCCGGCCAATTGGCTTTTGAACGAGCGACCGTGACCGAGATAATAGATGGCCTCCAGCAGGCTGGTCTTCCCGCTGCCGTTGGCACCCACCAGAAAGTTAAAGCCGGGATCAAACGACAAATCTGCTTGCGCAATATTGCGAAAGTCCTGCACCAGCAGGCGTGACAAGGCCATGAGTGATTATGTCAAACGACTACAGACGCATCGGCATCACGACGTACACCGCCGCATCGCTGGCACAATCTTCAATCTGGGCACTGGAAATCGAATCAGTCAGCAACAGACGTACCCGCTCACACTTGAGGGTGTTGAGCACATCTAATACATAGCTGACGTTAAAACCGATTTCCAGCTCTTGGCCTTGATAGGCCACATCGACAATCTCTTCGGCTTCTTCCTGCTCCGGGTTATTAGCCGTTATTTTAAGCTGTCCCGGAACAATGTGCAGACGCACGCCGCGGAATTTCTCGTTCGACAAAATTGCCGCCCGGGAAAATGCCTGTTTGAGTTCATCACAACCGGCTTCCAGCTCTTTATCCGGATTTTTCGGCAATACCCGACGATAATCCGGGAAGCGCCCATCCACCAGCTTGGAGGTAAAGGTAAAGTCACCGACAATTGCTCGCAGGTTACCACGGCCAATTTGCAGCAGCAGCGGCGTATCGCCCCCATCGAGCAGACGCACCAGCTCCAGCACCCCTTTACGCGGTACGATCACCGAATGCGGTGGCAACGTCTGTCCAATCGGCATACTGCACACCGCCAAACGGTGGCCATCGGTCGCTACGGTACGCAGGCTGTCACCTTCGGTTTCAAACAGCATCCCGTTTAAGTAATACCGCACATCCTGATGAGCCATCGAGAACTGGGTAGCATCAATCAGGCGGCGCAGGGTCGCTTGCGGCAGCGCAAACTCCACGTCACTTTGCCAATCATCCAGATTCGGAAAATCCGCTGCCGGCAGAGTCGATAACGAAAAACGGCTACGACCGGAGCGCAGCAGTGCACGCTCACCGTCCAGCAAGACGGTAATTTCCGCCCCATCCGGCAGACCACGGCAGATATCCAGAAACTTACGTGCCGGCACGGTGACCGCACCTGGCTGCAATTCACCTTGCAGCGGCAAACGCACCACCATCTCGACTTCCAGATCGGTGCCGGTGATCGACAAACTGTCGTCGGCCACCTGCAACAGCAGATTGCCCAAGATCGGCAGCGAAGGACGGCCACCCAAGGCGCCGCACACCTGCTGCAACGGTTTTAGCAGACGTTCACGTTCAACGATAAATTTCATGGCGTAATGATGACCATTATGATGAGAGTGTCCGAATTAAATTTGAAAAATCTTCTTTAATATCATGGCTTTCTTCACGCAACTGTTCAATTTTACGACAGGCGTGCAGCACGGTAGTGTGGTCGCGGCCACCAAACGCATCGCCGATCTCCGGCAAACTGTGGTTGGTCAGCTCCTTGGCCAACGCCATCGCCATCTGGCGTGGACGAGCCACCGAGCGTGAACGGCGCTTGGACAACAGATCCGCCACCTTAATCTTGTAATACTCAGCCACGGTCTTTTGAATATTATCGATGGTGACCAGTTTTTCTTGTAACGCCAACAGATCACGCAGCGCTTCGCGCACAAAATCGATGGTGATCGCACGGCCGGTGAAATTGGCATTGGCAATCACCCGGTTCAGCGCCCCTTCCAGCTCTCGCACATTGGAGCGCAGGCGCTTGGCGATGAAAAAGGCCACTTCATCCGGCAGACGGATATTGTTCTCGTCCGCTTTTTTCATCAAGATCGCCACCCGCGTTTCCAGCTCCGGCGGCTCGATGGCCACGGTCAGCCCCCAGCCAAAGCGCGACTTAAGACGATCTTCCACCCCGTTGATCTCTTTCGGATAACGATCCGAGGTCAAAATGATCTGCTGATTACCTTCCAGCAACGCATTAAAGGTGTGGAAAAACTCTTCTTGTGAACGCTCTTTATTAGCAAAAAACTGAATATCATCGATTAACAGGGCATCGACACTGCGGTAATAACGCTTGAACTCTTCAATGGCGTTATTTTGCAGTGCTTTAACCATATCCTGCACAAACCGCTCCGAGTGCATATACACCACTTTGGCATTCGGTTTACGGGCAATAATGCCGTTCCCCACCGCATGCAATAGGTGCGTTTTACCGAGGCCAGTGCCGCCATATAAAAACAGCGGGTTATAGGCTCCACCCGGATTATCGGCCACCTGACGGGCTGCCGCACGAGCCAGCTGGTTAGACTTACCTTCGACAAAGTTATCGAAGCAGTGCTTCGGATTCACATTGGAGCGATGGTTGATATCCGGCCGCACCGCTGGCGCGCTATCCCAGCTGCGCTGCGGCGCAGCGCTTCGCGCACTGACCGGTTGCCGGCTGACCGTAGCGGTCGGCTCTGGCAATACCACGCTGACCGGTTTGCTGCCAATTTCAAAGCGCAACTCCGGTGTATCGGCACCGCAATAATCATTCAGCAGGCGGTTGATGCTGTTGAGATACTTATCCCGTACCCAATCCAGCACAAAACGATTTGGCGCATACAACGTCAGTGTATTGTCGCGCAGCTCCGCCTGAAGGGGACGGATCCACATGCTGAATTCGGTGGCTTGTAGTTCGTCTTGCAAACGGGCAAGACACTGCTGCCAAAGCGAAGATGACACGGCGGACTCCACTCGAACAATACCTATTAAGAAAGGGGAAACATTCTATTCCAGATGTCATCCTGATCGCTAGTCAGATCAGGATCGTGAACCGGGGATCATAGCTTAAAGCCGCCTTAAGATCTTCTGTTATCCACAGAAAAATCACATGTTGGATCGGCAAAGTGCTGCACAGCGTCCAGAGTACTGGCGCAGTTTTGCGGGTTTAAGCCGGGCGGGCATGTGGATAACCTCCCCGTTTTCCCCGATACACGAGGTACCATGGCCGATACACCACCGAGAATGATCAGGCGAATTGTCATGATACACACAGGATCATTACGATCCTTGTACTTATACTGTGCATGCGTATAATTCACGCTTCGAGCGAAACTTGCGTAGATTGATGTGTATTGAACAGATGCTGATTGACTCAGGATTGTACAATCACTACAATTCTGCCTCTTTTGAGGCGCCATTTTATTCAAAACTGTCTGGCCTTCTGTTGTTTCTACATTTCTACATGTAGTTTCTACAGAAAAAAGTAGGATTGAATACGCGCTCGCCGTTTTACGTATTTACGTAATGCGTATACTGATCAGTAATACAGCTTTAGGTAGAAATCGCTATGAAACGCACTTTCCAACCATCAGTTCTGAAGCGTTCCCGCGCTCACGGCTTCCGTGCTCGTATGGCCACCAAAAATGGTCGTCAAGTACTGGCTCGTCGTCGTGCAAAAGGCCGCTCCACTCTGTCAGCTTAATCTGAACACTGAATATAGTGTGATTAAGCTAGCTTTTCCTCGGGAGTTACGTCTGCTAACTCCCGCTCAATTTAGCTTTGTTTTTCAGCAGCCCCAACGGGCCGGCTCTCCCCAACTTACAATTCTTGCGCGTTCCAACGATCTGGGCCATGCTCGTTTAGGCCTCACTGTGGCCAAAAAACATGTCAAGCGTGCTCACGAGCGTAACCGCATCAAACGTCTGGTACGGGAAAGCTTCCGTCTCAATCAACATGAATTGCCCGCCGTGGACTTCGTGGTGATTGCGAAAAAGGGCATTGCCGATCTCAGTAACCCTGAGTTGACGGAGCTTCTGAGTAAATTATGGCGTCGCCATTCTCGCCTCTCGCGTGGTTGATGATACTATTCATCAAAGTCTATCAGTGGGTCATCAGCCCTCTGATAGGCCCCCGTTGTCGCTTTCAACCTACCTGTTCACATTACGGAATTGAGGCATTGCGCCGGTTTGGAGCATTAAAAGGTAGTTGGTTGACAATCAAACGCATATTAAAATGCCACCCTTTGAACCCCGGTGGGTACGATCCCGTGCCAGCCAAATCTGACGATAACAGAGAACACTGAAGATGGATTCCCAACGTAACCTCCTTCTCATTGCTCTGCTTTTCGTGTCGTTCCTGGTGTATCAGCAGTGGAATACTGACTTCGGTCCTAAGCCTGCTACTGAAATTGCACAACAGGCCAACGCGAAAACAGCAGCCGACGTCCCAGCACAAGCTAATAGCGCGCAGGCGCTCGACAGCACCACGCAGGGTCGTCTTATTACTGTGCAAAGCAATGTCCTGCGTCTGACCATCGACACCTTAGGTGGTGACGTGGTGAAGGCCGAACTGCTGCAATATCCAGAATCACTGGATTCCAAGCAGCCTCTGGTATTGCTCAATGACAGCGCCAAACACGTATACGTGGCACAAAGCGGCCTGATTGGCAGCAACG
>JBOFCH010000406.1:0-4577 GCA_051645985.1 Plesiomonas sp.
ACGGATCACCGATGCTATCTTTAAACAGGTGATATCTGCCGGAGTATGCTCTGTTGTTTGGGATGGTACAGACCTACCCAACGTCAAATCGGTACTGGTTGTTAATGAGTCTGGTAAGCAAGGCTATATCTTTGAAGGCGGCACGCCAGAGTGCAAAGAGATGGGGGAATTATCAGGTGAACAATCCTCCATTTATCTGTTGAGCAATACACGACAATTGTAATGACTGTACGAAAACTTTCAGATGGTAAACCCAAGCTGTGGCTGGCTGAAGTTTACCCTCAAGGTAGAGACGGCCTACGCCAGCGCAAGCGGTTTCACACCAAGGCCGAAGCCAGCGCATGGGAAACGTTTTTACTCAACGAGCACAAGAACAAGCCGTGGCTGGGTCAAGAAGTGAAGGAGCGCAGAAGGCTGCGTGATTTGATAGATCTTTGGTACAAGCTGCATGGGCAGACACTAAAACAAACAGTTGGGCGCATGTCGAAGCTTAATACGATTTGCGAGGGGTTAGGTAATCCCCGAGCCATTGATGTTGATGTGAAGATGTGGGCGCACTATCGCGCCAAGCGCTTAGCCGGTGAGCTTGGTACCGGCGTTCGTTCTGACATCAAAAAACCTATTTCCGTGGCGACAGCCAACTATGAGCTGACGTTACTTAAATCGGTTTACAGTGAGCTGATTCGGCTTGGTGAATGGAAACACCCTAACCCGCTAAACATCTTGCGGCGATCTAAAACCCCTGAAAGCCAAATGACCTTTTTACTTGACCATCAAATTACTGAACTGCTTGCGGCGGCAGAGTCTTACCCTCACCCGCATCTCGCGTTGGTGATAAAGGTTTGTTTAGCTACGGGCGCGCGATGGCGAGAAGCTGAGGACTTGACGTCTCAGCAGATCACCAAGTATCGCATCACGTATAACGGGGAAAACTCGAAGGGTAAGCGGAACCGGACAATTCCGATATCTGAATCGTTATACAACGAGTTGGTCAGCTCGGGGAAAACTGGCCCACTTTTTTCACCATGCTATGAGCAATTCAAGCGGATGATTAGACGCACAAGCATTTCATTACCTGCTGGCCAAATGACTCACGTACTGCGGCACACGTTCGCCAGCCAGTTCATGTTGTCGGGCGGAAACATCGTTATGCTACAACGCGCACTGGGACACTATAATATTTCAGATACAATGCGTTACGCACACCTTGCCCCCGATCATCTTGATGATGTCGTGAAATTAAATCCTTACGACAAGTGGCGACAAAGTGGCGGCAGAAAGTGACAATATAGCGTTTTATTATGTCTCATTGTTTCGCGAGGCCCGCGCGGTGGGCTGAATACCGCGTCATTCGGATGTAACAATAAAACAATTTGTTTTTATTAACTTCATGCCCAATACACCGCTAGACTGAGCTATATCAATTTGCCATGCTAATAACGTTATACAATTAACCCTTGTTACATTTTGTCATCTGACCCTTTTTACGCACCGTTTGATTACGAGAAAATATCAATGGAAATCACGTTTTCTCGAGCATTCCTTAAGAACTTCTTAGGCAAAGCTCCTGACTGGTACAAATTAGCCATTATTTGCTTCCTGATCCTAAATCCCATTTTGTTCTTCTTCGTGAACCCGTTTGTTGCTGGGTGGGCGCTGATTGCAGAATTTATCTTCACGCTCGCCATGGCGTTGAAGTGTTACCCGCTGCAACCGGGGGGCTTACTGGCCATCGAAGCTGTTGCTATCGGTATGACCAGCCCGGACAATGTCAAGCATGAACTGGTTGCCAATATTGAAGTCCTGTTACTGTTGGTCTTCATGGTGGCCGGGATCTACTTTATGAAGCAGCTACTGCTGTTTGTGTTCACCAAGCTGCTGCTGAATATCAGATCAAAAATAACGCTTTCACTGTCATTTTGTTTTGTAGCGGCATTTTTATCTGCTTTTCTCGATGCGCTGACCGTGGTGGCAGTGGTGATCAGTGTTGCGGTGGGCTTCTACTCGATTTATCACCGCGTAGCGTCGGGCGACGGATTGGCTGGTGAGCACGACACCAGCAATGACAGTCATCTGACAACGGCCGAACGTAAAGCCGATTTGGATCGCTTCCGCGCCTTCCTGCGTAGCCTGATGATGCATGCGGCCATCGGTACTGCCCTTGGCGGTGTAATGACCATGGTCGGTGAACCGCAAAACCTGATTATCGCTGAACGTGCAGGCTGGCACTTCGGTGAGTTCCTGATTCGAATGGCCCCAGTGACCGTACCGGTATTCTTTTGTGGGATGCTGACTTGCTACATGGTCGAGCGCTTTAAGGTGCTGGGCTACGGCGAAGAGCTGCCAGCAAGCGTACGCCAAATCCTGACCGATTACGCACATCAACAAGATGAGCGTCGCACCAAACAAGACACCATGAAGCTGGTCGTGCAAGGCTTAATCGGCGTCTGGTTAATTTTGGGTCTGGCACTGCATTTAGCCGCCGTGGGCCTGATTGGCCTGTCGGTGATTATTCTGGCCACTTCACTGTGCGGTATCACCGATGAGCACGCGCTGGGTAAGGCATTCCAAGAGTCGCTGCCGTTTACTGCCCTGTTAACTGTCTTTTTCGCTGTTGTTTCGGTGATTATCGAACAAGAGCTGTTTAAGCCGATTATCGACTTCGTGTTGCAGGCTTCGCCGTCTAATCAGCTGACCTTGTTCTATTTGTTCAACGGCTTGTTGTCTTCGGTTTCCGATAACGTGTTTGTCGGCACCGTGTACATCAACGAAGCCAAGAATGCTCTGCAACAGGGCGTGGTCAATCTGGAGCAGTTTGAACTGCTGGCGGTAGCCATTAACACCGGGACGAACTTGCCATCGGTAGCGACCCCCAATGGACAGGCGGCCTTCCTGTTCCTGCTGACTTCGGCACTGGCTCCACTGATCCAGCTCTCTTACGGCCGGATGGTTGTGATGGCGCTGCCCTACACGCTGGTTCTGACGCTGGTTGGCCTGTTCTGTGTGGAGTTCACGTTACAGCCGATGACCGAGTTGTTCTATCACTGGGGTTGGCTGTCCAATGAAGGCGCCAATCTACTACTGAACACCGCTCCCGCGGTCAGTGGGCATTGATACCGTTATTGCTATCATTATTGCCGACGTTCGGAGGCGATCGTGTGCTCAACGTGCACACTAAACTGGTCGAGCAAACCTGACGTAGTGGCTGCTTGGTACAATATTTTATTTAAAGGCTCTGTTTTCAGAGCCTTTTTTATGTGTAAACTGCTGCCATCTCTTCGGACGGAATAAACAATAATGTGGGATAATTTATACCGCTTTTCTACCGGCCGTCTGGCGTGGTTTTTGATGTTTCTGACCACGTTAGGGCTGGAATTAACCGCACTGTTTTTCCAGCACATCATGCTGCTGGAGCCGTGTGTGATGTGTGTTTATGAGCGGGTGGCCTTGTTCGGCATCATGGGTGCGGCACTGCTCGGTCTGTGTAATCCGAAACAACCGGTACTGCGCTGGTCAGCATTGGTATTGTGGATCTACAGCGCATGGCAAGGCTTGTTGTTGGCGTGGGAGCATAACCAATTGCAAGTCAACCCATCACCATTTCAAACCTGTGATTTTATGGTGCGCTTCCCAAGCTGGCTCCCGCTGAATAAGTGGATGCCGGGGATCTTTGAAGCCTATGGCGATTGTGCCCAAGATCAGTGGCACTGGCTGGGTCTGACTATGCCGGGCTGGCTGATTGTGATCTTTGCCGCTTACCTGATTGTCGCAGTAGTCATCGCACTCGGCATGGCGATTGGTAAAGAAAAACGCTCGATGTGGCGTTAACTGCATCAGGCCTTGGCCTGCACGGTACCCGCGTGTAGTGATTAAGCCTCGATGAAACAAAATGCCGCATTGCGCATTGAATGCGGCATTTTGTTTTGGGATATCTGACTTTCACTGACTGCAACTTACTGCGCGTGCAGTGCATCTTGCAGTAACTGGCTCATCTCACCAACACTCTGCGCGGTGCGGATCTGACTGAACAGTGTATCCGCTTGCGGATATTGGCGGCGTAAATAGCTAAACCACTGTTTAATACGCGCTGAATGGTAAAAGCCTTTGTCTCCGGTCTTTTCCACGGCGGTATAAGCCACCAGCAGCTGGATCACCTGCCCCCAACGCAGCGCCGGCGCATCATATTTAATGACATTAGCCAGATTAGGCAGATTCAATGCCCCACGCCCGACCATCAGATCACGGCAACCGGTCACGCGCATACACTGCTGAGCACTGGCATAGTCGGTGATCTCACCATTTGCGATCACTGGGATCGACAGCTGCTGGCGGATCTGCGCGATGGCCGGCCAGTCAATACGCTCGGCTTTGTAGCCATCGGCTTTGGTTCGGCCATGTACCGCAATTTCGGTCGCACCGGCTTGCTGCACCGCGTCGGCAATTTCCAAACTGTGCGCGGTGCTGTCCCAGCCCAAACGGACTTTCACCGTCACCGGATATACCTCTGGCACTGCTTCACGCATGGCTTTGGCTGCACGGTAAATCAGATCGGGATCTTTGAGCAAAGATGCCCCACC
>JBOFCH010000407.1:0-8775 GCA_051645985.1 Plesiomonas sp.
CAGCCTGTGTCGCCGCTACGATCCGCTCACCCGTCAGGCACCACAGCGGTTGGAGTTTGCCAGCGTGCAGGGCATGCTTAAAGGCTTTATCGATTTGGTCTTTCGCTGGCAGGGGCGTTTTTATGTGCTCGATTACAAATCTAACTATTTGGGCGATCATGCGCAGGATTATGCACCGACGGCACTGAATCAGGCGATGCTGGCACACCGTTATGACTTGCAGTACCAGCTGTATACCTTGGCGCTGCATCGCTACTTGAAAAACCGGCTGTCGGATTATGATTATGAGCGGCACATCGGTGGTGTCTATTACCTGTTTTTACGCGGGATGGAAGGGCATGGTGACAACGGCGTGTTCCATTGTCGTCCGGATGTACAGCTGATTAACGAGCTGGATCAACTGTTTGCCGCGTCGAACGACGCCGCAATATCAGGTGAATAAGGAGTGCGCGGATGTTAAATGAATTACAGGCGTTGGTGGCCAAGCAAGTGATCCGCCCACTGGACTATCAATTTGCCCGCTATCTGGCCACTGATGTACCGACGCCACAAGGGCCGTTATTGGCACTGGTCGCGGCGCTGACCAGTTTTGCCGCCGGGAGTGGACATATTTGTCTGGATTTGCGCCATATCCAACCGCAGCGCCTGTTTGGTCTACGTGACTCGCACCGCCTGTGGCAGGCGAGTGGCGCTTTGCCGGTGGCTGATTGGCCGGCCTTGTTGCGTCGCTGTCCTGCGGTGGGGGATGGTTCGCAGCCTACGCCATTGGTGCTGGATGGCCATTATTTGTATTTGCATCGTCTGTGGCAGGATGAAGGGCAGATCATCACTTTTTTACAGCGCAGTGTGCAGCAAACCGCGCGCTTACAGCAGCAAACCGCAGTCGCGCCTCTGCGTAGCATGCTCGATACCCTGTTTGTGCACCCAACATCGTCAGAGCAGGAGGTGGATTGGCAGAAAACCGCCGCCGCACTGGCGTGTCACAGCGCGATGGCGGTGATCTCCGGTGGGCCGGGAACCGGTAAAACCACCACGGTCACCCGTATGCTGGCGGCACTGTTGCTACAAGCCGGTGAGCAAAAGCTACGGATCCGGCTGGTGGCTCCCACCGGTAAAGCGGCGGCACGCCTGAGTGAATCCATCAGCGCCGCGCGTGCCACACTGCCGGTGCCGCCGGCGATCCGGGAGCGGATCCCCGCCGAAGCGGGAACCTTACACCGTCTGTTGGGCGCTCAGCCAAACAGCAGTCGTTTTCGTTATCACCGCGATAACCGCTTGCATCTGGATCTGCTGGTGGTGGATGAAGCGTCAATGGTGGATGTGTCCCTGATGGCGCGGCTGGTGGAAGCGCTGCCGGAGCATGCCCGTTTGATCTTGCTAGGCGATCGCGATCAGCTGGCCTCGGTCGAGGCGGGCGCTATTTTGGGCGATATCTGCCAGCTGACCCTGCAAGGATACAGCCCCGAGCAAGCCGAGCGTCTTGGCGCGCTGACCGGCAGTGATTTATCGGCTTATGTGCAGACGCACGGCGAAGCGCTGCGCGATCAAATTTGCTTGCTGCGTAAAAGTTATCGTTTTGCCGCAGGCTCGGGGATCGGCCGATTGGCGGCGGCGGTGAATCAGGGCGACGTCGCGGGTGTACAGGCTTTGTTGGGCGATCCACTGGCCAGTGATGATTTGCACTACCGTACCTTGGATGAACAAGAATACCCGCAGCTACTCAGGCAGTGCGTGACCGGTTATCGTCCTTATCTGCTGGCGGTGCGCTCGTTGCAAGATACGCTAGCTATGCCAGAGGATGTGGTAGACACTGAATCGTCGTCTACGGCGGCGGAGCCGCTGAGTTCGCTGGAGAGTAATGCGGTGCGCCGGATCTTGCATCAGTTTGCGGCGTTTCAGCTACTGTGTGCGCTACGTGAAGGGCAGTTTGGGGTCAGCGGCTTAAACCAGCGTATCGAACAGTCATTGGAGCAGGCCGGGCTGATTCGGCGTGATGAACAGAGCCGTTGGTATCCAGGACGACCGGTGATGATCATGCAAAATGACAGCGCCTTGGGGCTGTTTAATGGCGATATTGGCATTACCTTGGAAGATTATGATCGCCAAGGAAAACGGCGGTTACGGGTCTGGTTTGAAATGCCCGATGGCAGTGTGCGCGCCTATCTCACCAGCCGTTTGCCCGCACATGAAACGGTATATGCGATGACCGTACACAAATCACAAGGCTCGGAGTTTGCCCACACCTTGTTGGTTTTACCACCGCGCTATACACCGCTGTTAACCCGTGAGCTGGTCTATACTGCGATCACCCGTGCTAAGCAGCAACTGTCCTTGTATGCCACCTCCTCGGTGTTATTGCGCGCAGTGCAGACTCGTACTCAGCGGCACAGTGGTTTTGCCGAGCGCTTACAGCGCGGTAGTTAATCTGCGCGCTGGAGCGGTTAGGGAGCCAAGGATCCTTCGGATAGCTACTTAGGATAGCTACTTAGGATAGCTCCTTAGGATAGCTCCTTAGGATAGCTCCTTAGGATAGCTCCTTAGGATAGCTCCTTAGGATAGCTCCTTAGGATAGCTCCTTAGGATAGTCCTTGGCTCCGCTGATCATGACGCGGCTGTAAGTTAGTGACAATTGATGGCTTATGGCACGATCACACGACTTATGGTGCGATCACACGACGTCAGTGATCAGGATTTTGGACTTGCGCTGATAGTTATACAGCGCTTGTTTACGCTCGGGCAGAACCTCGACGCCAGCCGGAGAGAAACCGCGCTCTTGGAACCAATGAATGCTACGGGTAGTCAGCACGAACAGCTGCTTTAGTCGCATCCGTTTGGCTTGCACCATGACACGCTCCAGTAATATGTCACCGCGCGACGAGTTGCGGTACTCCGGATGCACCGCCACACAGGCCATCTCGCCCATTTCCTCTTCTGGGAATGGGTAGAGCGCCGCACAGGCGATCACCAGCCCATCGCGTTCGACCAGCGTGAACTGGCTGATTTCCATCTCTAGCTGCTCGCGTGAGCGGCGCACCAGAATGCCTTGCTCCTCCAGAGGCCGGATCAAGCCCAAGATCCCACCAATATCATCGATGGTTGCCGAGCGCACCTGTTCGGCACTTTCCATCACTATCTGGGTACCGATACCGTCGCGGGAGAACAACTCCTGTAACAGTGCGCCGTCCTCCACATAACTGAGCAGGTGACAGCGTTTCACCCCAGCACGACAGGCGGTGACCGCAGCGCGTAGAAAGCGGATCGTGGCCGAGTGGTAGTTACCCAGCGCCTCTTGCTGCTGGATCAGTTGCTGGGCTTCGCTGGGGAATAATTCCGAGATCACGCTGTGCGGATCGTCCGGCTCCATCACCCCTTGCTCGGCACAAAAGCCCAGCATCTTGTCGGCTTCCAGTTTGATGGCCAGCTGGGTGGCAATCTCTTCGGATGTCAGATTGAAACTTTCACCAGTGACCGATACGGCAACCGGCCCCAGCAGCACCACACTGCCACTGTTGAGCTGGCGACCGATCCCATCGACATCAATCCGCCGGATACGCCCGCTGTGACAGAAATCGACTCCGTCATCTACCCCCAGCGGCTGGGCAATCACAAAATTGCCACTGACCACATTCAGGTGGGCGCCAGCCATCGGTGTATTCGATAAACTCATCGATAAGCGAGCGGTCAGATCCAGCTGTAACTGACCGGCCGCTTGCTTCACTAACTCCAAACAGCGGCTGTCGGTCACCCGCGTATGTTTATGATAGCGGCACGGATAGGCATGCTGTTCATGCAGCTGATCAATCTGGCGTCGTGCACCATACACAATCACCAGCTTGATCCCGAGGCTATGCATCAAGCCCAGATCGCTGATGATGTTTTTGTAATTGGCGTGCTCGACCACTTCGCCATCTAGCATGATGACAAAGACTTTTCCCCGGTGTGCATTCACATACGGGGCAGACTGACGAAAGCCGTGTACCAGCTCCATGCTGCGCTCTTTCAATGTGGGCGTCCTCATGTCCGCGAAAAAAACAGATGAATAAATATTCCTTTATTTTGCTTTTTTATTCTTAATGGGGCGGATTTGCAATACGCCGAAGGAAATTTAACATTTATGTCTAAAAAGTCGGCTGGGAAGCGGTAGGCATACTTGAAAATTATGCGTGAACGGTAACAAATGCTTTACGTGGGATGAGAGGGAGCAGGATGCACTGTAAATCGTGGATCGAAGCGCGAATTTTACGCGTCCCCCTCGCGTTTGCGAGCGGGGGACGCGCCGTGGATCAGCGTGACGAATTCCGATTCGGCATGCTAAAGATACCGTCCAGGCCAGGGAACTGGAATGACTCGCTACGGTACAGCACGCTATCGCAGCTGGTGCATACATGCTGGCGGCGGAACGAGTAGGCTCGGTCGACACCGAAGTGATGAATCTTACGGCTGTGGCAATGGTTGCATTTTATCTTACTGAAGAGTTCACAGCCCGGATAGGCTTTCAGATATTCTTGTTTGGTTGGCAACATTTTCCATTGACGCAGCAGACGCTGGGTAATTACCACGTAGCTGCCGAGCAGCCCAATAGCCAGAACAAACATAATACCTGAAATAATCATCATAACAGTAACCTCAACATCGTTATCACCATTGCTCAATAGCGTTCATTGTGTTCCATTTGACTCTATCGCAATCAGTAACGAACTGAAAGATTTGCTTACTATTTTAAGTTGTTGATTTTAAATGATTCAAAAACATAATACCTAAAATTGTGATGCATATCACGGTAGTGATTTTGCGGTGGGTGGTTATTGCATGATTATTCGAATGGTGGTGGGTGAAATAGCGGTAGGTAAAAAAAACGGCCCGTGGAGGGCCGTTAGTCGTCTTTCTGTTACAGACATCAGAGATGGTGATGGAGCTTACAGGTTACGCAAAACCCGCTGCAACAGACGCACGCGTGGCAGGATGCTGTCCAGCACCAGATATTCGTCTGGGCTGTGGAAACCGGCACCGATAGGGCCTAAGCCATCCAGTGACGGAATGCCTAAGGCGGCGGTCAGGTTGGCATCAGAGCCACCACCGACCGCTTTCCACGTGATCTCCATCCCTTCTTCAGCGCCGCAGCGCTCTACCAGTGCCATCAGCGCTTCGGTTTGTGCCGACGGTGTCATGGCGGGTTTGTGCGCTTCGCGCTCCAGCGTGATACGCACGCCATCGATGAACGCCTGCTCTTGCTGAGCAGTCAGTTTAGCGTGGACATCATGGTATTCTGCGTTGTCCCAGAAGCGAACATCCACCAGCAATTCCGCGTGATCAGGCACGATGTTGGCACTGTTGCCGCCTTTGACAATCCCGACATTCAAGGTGGTGCCGGATGTAAAGTTGGTCATCGCATTCATCGCCAAGATCCAGTGCGCCATCTCGCTGATGGCAGAACGGCCGTTTTCTGGCTCGTTACCGGCATGCGCGGCTTTACCGTGGAAGGTGATCTTGTAACGCGCCATCCCTTTACGGGCTTTAACCAAAGAGCCATCGGCACGGGCCGCTTCGGCGACCAGCACGTTTTTGGCTTTTTTGGCAACAGATTCAATCCACTTGTGTGAGTGGATGGAGCCAATCTCTTCATCTGGGTTCATCAGAACGCCGATCGACAGGCGCTGTAAGGTTTCCTGATCCAGATGACGCAGCGCCCAGACGATATTCAGCAGGCCGGATTTCATATCAGAAACCCCCGGGCCATAAGCGCGCTCAGCATCGGTGCTCATCGGACGCGCGGCCGCGGTACCCACCGGGAACACGGTATCCATGTGACCAATCAGCAGGACATCGAAATGCTGTGGATCTGGCTGGTTGGTGGCCAGTACGCCAGGGCCAGCTTTGGCCCCCAGATCGACCACTTGAGTGTGCCAGTTCATGTCACGGTATTTCTGCGCCATCATTTCCGCCACGGCGGCAACACCGTCTACCGTGCTGGTACCGCAATCGATATTGATCAACGGCTGCAATTCTTCCAAGTAAGCGTTCAGTTGCATATCTAACACACCTCGATTTAGATAATCACACGCATCAGTAACATCGCACCGAACGCATTCAGTACGGAAATACCGATCATGACAGGGATCAGTTTGGCACGGGTGCCGATTACGCCCAGAATACGGCCAGCGTATTGTACCTGCGAACCCATCAGATAGATGGCTGGTGCCAGGATCGCCAGATGCTCACCGGTCAGGATCCCATCGGTGAACAGGCTAACCGCCACACCGACGCCGCCACCCATTGACATCCAGCCACCCAGCAGCACGGCCGCCGCTTCACCTGGCAGGCCGAACAGCGCCATCACCGGCTCAAAGACACCGGCCATCAGCTCCAGCGCCCCAGAGATTTTCAATACTTTGATGATAACAAAAGCCATCAGAATGTTGGGGACGGTACTGGTAGTTGCAATGTTCCAACCTTTACGCGCACCGGCAACAAAGATATCCGTGATCATGGGTTTAGTTTGGGTAGTCATCAGGATGCTCCTTAGGCTTTAGTCTGTGCGGGGGTGGTAGTGTCAGATTCGGCATCGCCTTTACCTTCGGTTGCTTTGAGGTAAATGCGGAACAGGTTAGCGCCGACAATCTTCATCACGAACATCACCGCCACACAGGTACCGATAGAGGCGGGAACCGCCAAGTTGCCATCGCTACCCACTAGGGTGAACAGCACGGCGCCGGAGGAGAAGAAGTTCACCAGCATGGCACCGGCAGAAAACTGGAACATGGTGAACACGTCTTTTTCGCGCTCGGAGATTTGCTTGTCATCAGCCAGCGCACGGGTCAGAGAGGCACCAACGTCAGTACTTTGCAGACTACCAATCAGAGCCAGACCGGTGTTACCGGAGATCCCCATCAGCGGGCGCAGCAGCGGAGACAGCAGCTTACGTGCTGCATCCAGCGCACCGTAGTGCTCCAGCACGTTAATTACCCCCAGAGCAAACATCACGGTTGGGATCAAGCCAAAGGCAAACAGGAAGCCTTCCATCGCACCGTCACCACCGGCACCGCGCAGGGTTGAGGTGGACGTAGTGATCGCATCACCGGTTTGCTTCACGCTGCTGACCAGCTTACCGAAAGTGCCGTTCAGGGTGGTGAAGTCAAAAACCCCTTGCCAACCGGTGCTTTTCATCGCCCCCGAGAAGAAAATCAGGGCAAAGGCCAGCGCCACATAGGCGCCCCAGCGGACGGGTTTATTCTGATCGGTGGGTGTACTCATGGGCATTCTCCAAAGCTCGGGGCTGTTAACTGGATTTTAAGTATGCGAACAGTCATTTATTCGGCTCATGCGGGCAGCATAGGGATGGCAGGAAGATAAAAATTGATCTCGGTCAGGTTTTTTGAATTGAAAAAGTATGATCAATTGTAAATTTTAACTACGTCATGCTTTTAAATCTGACATATAAGAGATAAGCCGCTAACCATGTTTATTTATGTGGTGTTATATGTTTGTGCCATGTTGGCATAGTGTGATGCGCTATGGCGCAAGGCCTGATGTGATGCGGGATGGTGGGCAGAATCAGGAATAATCTGACATCCCGAACCGATTCGGTCATGCCAATTCAGTGATGAGCAGTATTTTATCGGGGTCAGCCAATTTAAAATTCGTCGACTTAGAATCAGCCAACTTAAAACCAGCCGCCTTAAAATTAGTCAGCTTAAAAGC
Organism: Plesiomonas sp.; assembly: GCA_051645985.1. Lineage (GTDB taxonomy): Bacteria > Pseudomonadota > Gammaproteobacteria > Enterobacterales > CAMTGL01 > Plesiomonas. The sequence continues at coordinate 7,699 of JBOFCH010000407.1, forward strand.
GCTATTGGGGGAAATAAGCATGGGGTTGGAAAAATTAATATGGGGAAGTAAGAACGCAAAGTAAGAGCGCTGAGTAAGGAGAGAAGAAAACAAAAGACGAAGAAAGTAAGGGATAAGAACGTAGGCGCAACAAGAGGGAGGCAAAAAGTCGGCGTGACTGACGTTATGTATTTCGATGCATCGTGATGCCGATACAAAATTCAGAGACAAAAAAACCACCGTTAGGTGGCTTCATGTTTCTGATTAAAAATAACCAGAGGAATTGGTTGCGGGGGCTGGATTTGAACCAACGACCTTCGGGTTATGAGCCCGACGAGCTACCAAGCTGCTCCACCCCGCGTCCGATGCAGTGAATAATACGCTCCGACGGCAGGAATGCAAGCTTTTTATGTGACGAAAATTCGGTTTTTTACTAAAAACCCATTTTAAAACCTGAATCAGGCCACAAAATAGGGCAAAAGCTGCTCAGTTGGCCGTTGTCCCAGTGCAATCTGTTGTAGCAATACTGCACATTGGCGATCCCCACCAAGGCTACGCATGATGGCGGCCTCGATATCTTGCGCCTGTAATCCCTCACTGATCAAATGACGGATCCATTGATATTCCGCACTTTGCAGATTTTGCAACGTATGCAGACTGACTTTGAACGTCCCGGACGACATCGGAGTATCCTTACTCACACAGACTCACAAAAGGGAAGAAAACGATTTCACCGCACTTTTTTGTTGCGGTTGTCGCGGCTGTCGCGATGACACTGGCATAATAATGAAATTCAGCGCCAATTTATAAATAATACCGAAACAATCGTGTAACACAAGGGTGCGGTATGGTTTTCCTGTCGGAAAGCCGGCTTTCAGACAGTTATGCTGATTTAACAGAAAGTGATTTCTTTCTGTCACGCCGTTTGCTATTTTTCGCCGATTTTACGGCAATCGCAGGCATACATCATGATTGTGCCGCTTATCCAGAGAAGGGAGTCTGACGTGTTACCCTCTTTTATTCGTACCGCTGTACCCGCCGCGCCGGTTCATCGCCGCGCGGGCTTGCTGCTGTTATTGCTGTTAGCATTGTCTGGCT
>JBOFCH010000408.1:0-3392 GCA_051645985.1 Plesiomonas sp.
TGGCGCAGCGGCAGATCAGTGTGCGTTACAGGGAATGCGCGGCATGTTGGCCAGTGATTTATTACCGGCTTTGCGGCAGCTGGGGAATCCCAATCAGAAATAATCCAATCAGAATTAATAACCAATGACGATGAAATCTGTGTCTTTTGATTTGGCGGATGAAGCTGCCACCGTAGAGCTGGGACGCCGTTTGGCTCGGCACTGTTCGCAGGCCACTATTTTATATCTGCATGGCGACTTGGGCGCGGGGAAAACCACCTTTTGTCGTGGTTTTTTGCAAGCGCTGGGCCATGTTGGGAATGTAAAAAGCCCGACCTATACGCTGGTCGAACCCTATAATTTGCCCCAGTGGGATGTGTATCACTTTGACTTATATCGTCTGGCTGATCCGGAAGAGCTGGAGTTTATGGGGATCCGCGATTATTTCACTGAGCGTTCTCTGTGTCTGGTGGAGTGGCCGCAGCGCGGCGAAGGCTTCTTGCCGCCAGCGGATCTGAGTCTGACGTTACGCTATGACGGTGATGGACGCCAAGCACAGCTGCAAGCTAACACGGCATACGGACAACAACTGGTAGAGCAGCTGAGTGACGAATAAGGATGTGGATTAAACCTCGCTGGCAACTCACTCTGGGGCTGCTGCTCTGGAGTATCGGCTTGCCGCTGTGGGCGGCAGTATTAACGGATATTGCGGTACGTGACGGCAGCGGTGGCAGCAATCAGGTGACCTTAAGCTTCTCCGGTAAACCCACTTATGGCTATTTCAGCCTGAGTGGGCCGGATCGGCTGGTGCTGGATCTGCGCAACACCCGTAAAGAGATGAGCCTGCCCAAGCGCTATCGCGGTAAATTGGTGGAGACCATCCGTACCAGCACGCCGCCACAAGGTGGTACCTTGCGGCTGGTGCTGGAGCTATCACAGCGGGTCAACGCCAAGGCGGTGACCGAATCCCGCGGTAGCAATAAATATCAGGTCGTGCTGACCATCAAGCCACAAAGTGGCGGTAGCCGTAGCAGTGCCACCACCAACAGCCGACAAGAGCTGCGTAGTACGCCAGGGCGCACCAGCGAGCGGATCGTGATTGCTATCGACCCCGGTCATGGCGGACAAGATCCCGGCGCGATCGGGAAACATGGCCTGCGCGAAAAGCAGGTGACGATTGCGATCGCCTCCAAATTGCGTGACCTGCTCAACCGTGACAGTAACTTCAAGGCGGTGATGACCCGTGAACGCGATTACTTTATTTCGGTGGGCGGACGCTCGGAGATTGCGCGCGGTAAAGATGCGCAGCTGTTGGTGTCTATCCACGCGGACGCGGCGCCAAACCGCAGTGCCAAGGGCGCATCGGTATGGGTACTCTCCAATCGGCGCGCCAACTCTGAGATGGGGCGCTGGCTCGAAGATCATGAAAAGCAGTCCGAATTACTCGGCGGTGCCGGTGAGGTGCTGTCCGGTAACAACAATGACCGCTATTTGAGTCAGACGGTACTGGATTTGCAGTTCGGTCATTCGCAGCGCGTCGGTTACGATGTGGCATCACGGGTACTGCGCGAGATGGGGCGGATTTCACCGCTGCACAAGCGTCGCCCCGAGCATGCTAGCCTCGGGGTATTGCGTTCGCCGGATATTCCGTCCTTGCTGGTGGAAACCGGATTTATCTCTAACCCGACCGAAGAGCGGTTGCTGGGCAGCAGTGCGCATCAGACCAAGGTTGCCAATGCGATTTATCAGGGGATCCGAGGCTATTATCGCGATCACCCGGCGGCCCGCAGTACGCCAGCACCACAACCGCCAGCGCGTAGCAGTAGCGTGAGCCAGCCTGAGCCGGTACGTAGCACGGCCAGCAGCAAAGCACCGGTGGTTGACATTGACCAGCCGGGGCCGATTGTCGAAAAAACGCCGGTCAAAGAGAGCAGTGCTACGGCCAAGGCGCGTGTACACGTGGTGAAGCGCGGTGAAACCCTGACCCGGATCGCCGAGCAGTATGCTACCGATGTGGCGACTTTGAAGAGCTTAAACCGGATGAAATCGGGTGAGCTGTTGGTGGGGCAAAAACTGAAATTGCCGTCAGCCACCAACGCGCAGACCGAGGCGGGAGATAGCCGTTCTCGTCCGCCGGTCGTCAGTCAGCCGGAGCCGGTGGTGGACAGTCGCACCACGGACAGTCGAGCCTCGGAAGACGCGACTCGCAGCCACACGGTGACGCGTGGCGAGACGCTACTGCGGATTGCGGAAAAATATGACACCACCTTGGCTGAACTGCGCCGCTTAAATCACCTGACGCGCGATCAGGTGAATGTTGGTCAGAAGCTGAAAGTCCCGGCCGGTAATGGTGATGCCGCCGTCAGTGCGCCATCTGGTGGGCACATCGCATCAGACAGTAGCAAAGCGGTGCCACGTGGCAAACTGGAGGTGTATCAGGTGCAGCGTGGCGATACCCTCGGCAAGATTGCCGCGCGCTATGCGGTATCGATGGAAACCATCAAGTTTGCCAATCAGATGCATAATAATCAGGTGCAGGTTGGGCAGAAGCTGAAGATCCCGTTGGATGGCGCGGCGCCAAGTGACAGTGCCGGTGGCAAAGCGAGCAGTAACGCCAATGCAGAGCCACCGCGTCCGAGTCGGCATAAGGTTAAAGCGGGGGAAACCCTCTCCGGTATTGCCGATCGCTATGGCGTGGGGCTGTCGCAGCTGCGCAAATATAACGGCCTGAAATCGGATCAGGTCAATGTCGGCCAGACCCTGAAAATTCCACAGGAGTAACTATGCCTATCCAGATCTTGCCTCCGCAATTAGCCAACCAGATCGCCGCCGGTGAAGTGGTTGAGCGTCCATCGTCGGTGGTCAAAGAGCTGGTGGAAAACAGTCTGGATGCGGGTGCCACCCGTATCGAAATCGACATCGAAAAAGGTGGCGCTCGGCTGATCCGCATTCGTGATGACGGCTGCGGTATCGACAAAGAGCAGTTGGCACTGGCGCTGGCACGCCATGCCACCAGTAAAATCAGCTCGCTCGACGATCTGGAAGCGATTGTCAGTCTCGGGTTTCGTGGCGAAGCGCTGGCCAGTATCAGCTCAGTATCGCGTCTGACGCTGACCTCGCGTACCGCGTCTCAAAGCGAAGCGTGGCAGGCTTATGCCGAAGGGCGTGACATGCAGGTCACGGTCAAACCGGCCGCCCATCCGGTAGGCACCACGCTGGAAGTGTTGGATCTGTTTTTCAACACCCCCGCGCGGCGCAAGTTTTTGCGCACCGAAAAAACCGAGCTGGCACACATCGATGAAGTGGTGCGCCGCATCGCTTTGGCGCGTTTTGATGTCAGCTTTATCTTGCGCCATAACGGGAAAGTGCTGCGTCAATATCGTGCGGCCTCTAACGCCGAGCAGCGTGAGCGC
>JBOFCH010000409.1:0-3139 GCA_051645985.1 Plesiomonas sp.
CTGCACGGATCTGAGCGCGAAACAGATCCTTTTCCGGTTGCCAGTACAACGGCCGGCCAACACCGATATCCACAAAAAACGGCACTGGTAGCCGCTGCCCTTTCCCCATCGCTCGGCCTAGACCATGCAAATATACCGGCACCACTGGCACCTCAGGCATCTCGCGTAGCAAATGCCAGATCCCGGCTTTGATTTCCGACAGATTTTCCGGCTCACCACGGGTTCCTTCTGGAAATAGGATCAGAATCTTCCCTTGCTGTAACGCAGTCCGGCATGCCGCCAGAGGATCGTGCCCAGAGCCAGCACCGCCTCGGATCACTGGAATAATCCCGATCACATAGGTCGCAAACCACGCCAACCGCCGGTTGGTTAAGAAGTAATCGGCGGCAGCTGCCGGATGAACGTTGGGGATCACCGATAACGGAAATAGACTGAACAACGTCAGAATATCCAGATGGCTATTATGATTTGCCACCACAATCGCCGGCCCGGTCAGCGGCAGACGCCGCTGGTGGCGGACGGTGATCCCCAGCCATAACCGTACCAGTGGGCGAGCCAACAACAGTACGAAAAGAATACGCAGTAAATTCTTCATTGTCCGCTAAGCAACAGCATCAAAAATAGAGGTAATGGATGTAATGGAAAAACAGCGGCGCCGTATACGTCAGCGAATCGAGTCTATCCAAGATCCCCCCATGTCCCGGCAATAAACGCCCGGAGTCTTTCACCCCGATATCACGTTTCACCGCCGAAATCACAATGTCGCCAATAAATCCGGTACAGCCAATCAAACAACCGGCAAATAGCCCATGCACCAAAGTCAGCGGCGTCAGTAGCGGCCCGAGCACCGCGCCCAGCACGGTCGTGGTCAAAACCCCGCCCAGAAAGCCTTCTAGCGTTTTATTCGGGGAGACTTTCGGCGCTATCTTGCGTCGACCCAGACTCTTGCCCCATAAATACTGCGCCACATCGTTTAACTGTGTGAGTAAAACCAGATAAAACAGCAGCATCGCCCCTTGTGATGCACTGCCTGCGCCGCTGAGTTGCGGCACGGTCAATACGGCCGCCATATGACTCAGGCTAAAAACACAAATCATCAGCCCCCACTGTAACGAGGCGGCGGCCTTAAGAAAGCCCTGCGTCTCCCCCGCCAGTACCATGCGCATCGGCACAAAGAGGAAGATATAAACCGGAATGAAGATGATGAACATGCCGTACCAGTGGATCCCCAGCCAGTAATATTGCAAAGGGATACTGAGGTAAGCCCAAAACAACACAACATGATCAACGGTACGCGTGGCACACAAAGTCAGGTACTCTTTGAGAGCCAAAAAGCTGATTAAGGCAAACACCACCAACGCCAGTACGGTATTGCCCAGTAGGGTCAGCGAGAAAATACCGACAATCCACCACCACGTATTGACCCGTTGTTTTAGCTCCAGCCAGTTCTTTTCCGGTTTACGGTGTGCCAGCCAACGAATGACCAAACTGGCCAATGCCAACAACACAAACACACCGCCTAACGCCCACTGCAAGGGCTGTACGCTCAATCCATTAAACATGTTTTGCCTCCCGCAACATCATACGGCTCCGGTTGATGATGGTGACCAACAGCAGTAACGCCGTCACGCCAAAGACAACGCTGGTATACGCCCACAGCGCTGGCCAAAGTCCGATCGCCAATGCCAACGCGCCATACCAAAATGCCCGATCACTTTTTCCCATCGGGCCATCATAACGACGGGAAGCCCCCATCCCGGGGCCAAGTACCCCAATAAACTCTGACAATATGGCCAGCAATACCGCCAGTAGCACCCATTCGGGTTGCCGCGCGACCAGCATAAAGGGCAAATACAGCGCGGCGTCAGATACCACATCACCGGCCTCGTTCAGGATCGCACCCAAACGTGACTGCTGATCAAATTCGCGGGCTAGCATGCCGTCGATCGCATTCAACCCCATGCGGCAAAACAGAAATAGCGGCAACAATAACCAAGGTAGGGTGCTATGTGACGCAAGACACAGCCACACGCCATACAGTATGGAGCCACACATGGCCGCCAGTGTGACCTGATTGGCCGTCACTCCGACAGCGGCTAACTGCCGTACCAAAGGGCGCAATACGTGTTGAAAGCGGGATTTTAACGCATAAATTGTGGGCATAATCCACCAAGCACCAGCCAAGAAATAAACCGAGGAACCACCCGAGGAATACGGTATTCCTCGGGTTACGCGTGCGGATGCCGGTGGAGCGGTAAAACAGACATGCGCAAATTGTAAGATGAATCGCGCATAGTCCACGAAGCGGTTTGTGAAAGTCAAGACGATGAGTCCAGTTACGCGACACAACCCTCAATGTTATGTTATACTGATTAATCATAGAGATAAGTGGTCGTCTCTTAATATCCCTCGATTATCCCGCTATCTTCGGTGGATGACATGCTTCAATGGATGACAATGCCCGATTGTGCAGTGCCGATGTGCGTCGCCTGTCAGCACACTGCCCGCGGCCCGCAAACCTCACCCCGGCCAATGCCGCTTGGTGGCTCGAGTGGCTTGGGTATTGGCTGGATCGTCCGGCCACACATGCTTGGGATAACGCCCTTTCATCTCTTTTTGCACCTCTTTATAGGCTCCTTGCCAGAAAGCGTGCAGATCGCGGGTAATTTGCAGCGGACGGCGTGCTGGCGAAAGTAGCTCTAACACCAGCGCCACGCGGCCATCAGCAATGCGTGGTGAGGCTGACTCACCAAACACTTCTTGTAATCGTACCGCCAACACCGGATCCGCCTCCGGTGCATAGCGGATGGCAATGCGCGAACCGGTGGGGACGGTATACGCCTCCGGTAGCAGCTGCTCCAGACGCTGACGCTGCTGCCAGTCGAGCAGATGGTTCAGGGCTGCACTGAGATCCAGCTGGCGCAAACCACGCACATCACGCACACCCTCCAGCAGTGGCCCTAACCACATATCCAAAGAGGCAAGCAGATCCTCATCCTCCACCGCGGGCCATGGCCACTCCGGTAGCCAGCGTGCGGCACATTGCAAACGGGCGCGCAGCTGCCGTGCCGGTTCATCCCAATTCAGCACCGCTAAGCCCTGCTCAGCCACCCAGTCCAGCAACGCCTGACGCATCTGC
>JBOFCH010000410.1:0-3886 GCA_051645985.1 Plesiomonas sp.
CTTGCTGGCGGCCGGATTATCGCCAGCGATGGCTCTTGGAACCAATAAGCTGCAAGGAACCGCCGGTTCGTTTTCCGCAACGTGGTATTTTGTCCGTCGCGGTGCCGTGAATCTGTCTGATATCACTTTTATGATCGTCTGTACCTTTATTGGTTCGGTGATCGGTACCATCTTGGTGCAGATGATTGATGCATCGATATTGCGTCAGGTATTACCGTTTCTGATTTTGGCGGTTGGCGGCTATTTTCTGCTTTCACCGCGCGTCGGGGAAACCGATCGTCACAGCCGTATTTCTCAACGCCTGTTTGCACTCACCGCCGGGGCTGGTATCGGTTTTTATGATGGTTTTTTTGGGCCGGGAACCGGCTCCTTCTTTGCTATCGCCTTTGTTACCCTACTGGGCTTTAATCTGGCGAAAGCCACCGCACACACCAAGGTACTGAACTTCACCTCCAATGTGGCGTCATTACTGTTTTTTGCTCTGGGTGGCAAAGTGGTGTGGAGCATCGGTTTGCTGATGATGATCGGGCAATTTATCGGCGCGCAGATCGGCGCGCGCATGGTGCTGACTAAGGGGCAGTCCTTTATTCGGCCGATGATTGTGACGGTTTCCCTGCTGATGACCTGCAAAATGGTGTATGACAGCCACGGTACAGAAATTTATCAGTGGTTGTCAGCGCTGGTCGCTTGAAAGAATGTGTCACTTGGAAATAAGCCGCTTGAAAGTCAGCAACTTGGAATAAGTAAACAGCTTGACATAAATAGTCGCCGCAAATGTATCGCTTCAAACCGATAGCAGATAAAGAACGAATACAAAAATGGCCGGATGCAGTGATGCACCGGCCATTTTTCTGTTTTTATTTGGAGTGACGTGTGATGCGCGGCGTGTGACGTGCGGTATAAACCGGTTACGACTCTTCGCTTTGTGTGTAATTAAACACCGGTAAGCCGAGTTCAAAGTGCATCGCCAGTAGACGCGCCACAAAGCCGCTGCACAGGGTAATCATGGTTATCGCGTTGTGATCCAGCCCGGTGTGCTGTAGTCCGACATACAACAAACCGGCGGCAAAGGAGATCCCCGCATACAGCTCTTTTTGGAATACCAGAGGGATCTGGTTACACAACAAATCACGCAACACCCCACCAAACGCGCCGGTGATCACCGCAGCAATGACTGCCACAACTGGGCCGTGGTTCATATCCAGCGCGACTTGTGCGCCAATGATGGAAAACACAATCAGCCCCAGCGCATCCAGTACCAGGAATACTTTGCGCAGGTGCTTCATCACCGGAGAAATCCACGTGGTGAGCACGGCGGCACAGGCCACGATCACAATGTAGTGTGGATGTTTAACCCAACCCAGCGGGTAATGGCCGAGCAGCATATCGCGAATAGAGCCGCCACCGATGGCCGTTACACTGGCAATGATAATAACACCGAACAGATCCATTTTCCGGCGACCAGCGGCCAGCGCCCCGGTCATGGCTTCAGCGGTGATCCCGATAAGATATAAGATAGTCAGCAGCATGGCAGTGATAGCTCTGGTCTGTCAGTCAAAAAGAAAATATATGCTCACATGTCGGTCGGGGTCATTTTGGCGTCAGCAGGTGTTGTCGTTACCGCGACCGGGTGCGAATGTGCACCATTTTACTGCTGATTTTCCGTAAGTCGCATTATAAATACTAATGGTTTTATGTTTGTGCTTTTAGTGTGACAATGTGATGCAGTAACGTAAACTGAGTTGCATACAGTAATAAATATGCGTTTTATAGCCTAAGTAAGCTAGGTTATGGATTTATGCCAATTATTGGCGGATTTTTATCTTATATAAGTCATTGTTTTCAAAATAATCTATTTGAAGGATATCGGCTCTGCTGCGCTACAACAAGGATAAATGTTACTTATCGATTAGATAATTTCATGGTTTTTTGGCGCTGTGAATAATGAAATGAGAGCCAGATCACGCTATAGGCAAGCCACCTCTCTATACGCTGGACACCGATACTCGGCCCCTATCAATAAAAACCCATAACGACCACCAACACCCCATGAACGCCAGACACGGCAGTTCGCTATAGGTGACGGTGGGGGTTACTGCTATAGTCTGCATCAGAATTTTTGGTTGCACACTGGCAAGAGAACGAACCTGATGATGACGCAATTTGAACAGCGGGTACTGGCCCTGATTGATGAAATGGTAGAGCACGGTACGGATGACGAACTGTTTGCCGGTGGTTACCTGCGCGGCCACCTGACGCTGGCGGTGGCTGATGCCGAAGCGGCTGGGGTGAACTCGCTCATTGAATTGGCGCAGCGCGTGAATGCTAGTTTGGATACGGCGATCGCAAACGGTGAGTTGTCACCACCGGATCAGGTGTTGGTGCGTAACCTATGGCAGCAGTTGTATCAGCAAGCGGCGGTTTAACGGCTCTCCTATTCATTTCATTGTGCTTTTATGAAGTCGCCAATGTGCGTGTTAGGCCAACGTGTTAGTTTAGTGGCAGAACAAGAAGCACAAAAAATACCGGGTAAGCGATATAAAAAAGGCGCTACGCCCACTTCGTCATGAAGTGCGTGAGAGCGCCTTTTTTGTTGCGGATGGAATGAGCTATTTATCGCTTCGCCGTGTATCACACGCTTTTTTATGCGCGCGGTTCACTCTGTACCGGCTTTCCTTTGAGCAGCTTGCGAACCCAATACCGGTTGGGATTGAGCGCATTTAAGATATCGCGCTCCAAGGGAAGTGGCTCACCGTTCATTTGTGCGGCTAACACTTCAGCCAGCAATGGCGCGGAGGTTAAGCCGCGTGAACCGAGCGCACCGAGCACAAATAAGTCGGGATAGTACGGTGCATCCTCAATAGGTGCTGAGCTGCCTAATTGCGCAGCCAGATCGGCATACTGGTGTAAGGTGGCCGCATAATCGGGTAGCGCGCCCATCAATGGCAGGTGATCGCGGGTGGCGCAGCGCACTGCGGCGCGGGCATCTGGGGTCACGGGTTGCAGCTCGCGGCTTAAACGCACCTGCTGCGCCCAAGCCACCTGTGGCAGACTACGCTGTAATTTGGCTAGGTTTTCCTGTTGGTCACTGTCACGCAGATCGGTTTGGGTATCACCACGGCCATAGGTCGCGCCCAAGCAGTGCTGATCACCACTGAGATTAACTGGCGTCAGATACCCCTCGGCGCACAGCACGGTTTGTAGCTGACGTAAATTTTCATCGGTCGGGATGTGCGAAACCTGTCCGCGCACCGGATAGACAGGTAAGTGTTCACTTTCGCCGAACTCACTGATGCGATGGCCCTTGGCCAGTACAACCACTGCATGTTTTGTTGTGAAGTTACTGCTTTGTCCGCTCTCATCCACTTTTTCTAGCTGTAAATTCCAACCAGATTCGGCGCGTGCCAAATGGCGTAGCGTGTGTTGATAGTGAATGCTCAACCCCTGCTGCTGTAGGTGCTGCAACAGGTTTGCCGTCAGCTGTGCGGGGCAGAGCCAACCGCCGAGGGGGTATTCAACGGCTGCAAAGCCCAGCGGCACACCAGCGCGCGCCTCGGCACTCTGTGGTGAGTGAACACTGACCATCGCCTCAGGCCAGCCTGTTTGCTGTAAGTGAGCTTGCTTGGTGGCTGCGGCGTCATTGTGCGCCAACTGCAACACGCCACACCAACGGTGGTCAAACGCGATGCCTTGCGCATCCAGTGCATCATATTGCTGACGGGCAAACTGAAAGGCATGGGCAAAAAAACGCGCTAGCGGATCTTTAGCGCCGTTTAACAGCGGATACAGCGCACCTTGTCGATTACCGGACGCACCTTGCGCCGCATGGGGATCGGCGCAGTATAAGGTGACCTTGGCTCCCCGTTGCAGTAAGGCTTGCGCCAGC
>JBOFCH010000411.1:0-3511 GCA_051645985.1 Plesiomonas sp.
CGAACTGTGCGCCCGTGCTTTCGAAACTGGCCTGCCAGTCTTCGGCGTGAACACCAACACCTGGCAGACTTCCCTGAACCTGCAAAGCTTCAGCCTGGAAGTGCCAGTAGACGACAAAGCCCGTATCGAAAAAGTACAGGACTTCGTTGCCTCTCACATCGACAGCCAGTGGATCGAATCCATGACGGCCGCCTCGACTCGCTCACGTCGCCTGTCACCACCTGCATTCCGTTACCAGCTGACCGAGCTGGCACGTAAAGCCGGTAAGCGTATCGTGCTGCCAGAAGGTGATGAGCCACGTACCATCAAAGCGGCTGCCCTGTGTGCCGAACGTGGTATCGCGGAATGTATCCTGCTGGGTAACCCAGAAGACGTACAACGCGTCGCTGCCTCTCAGGGCGTAGTTCTGGGTAAAGGTATCCAGATCATCAACCCGGCTGACGTCATTGAAAAATACGTTCCACGTCTGGTTGAGCTGCGTAAGAACAAAGGTATGACCGAAGTGGTTGCGCGTGAGCAACTGCAAGACACCGTGGTTCTGGGCACCTTGATGCTGGAATCTAACGAAGTTGACGGTCTGGTTTCTGGCGCGGTACACACCACCGCCAACACCATCCGTCCGCCGTTGCAGCTGATCAAAACGGCACCGGGCGCGTCGTTGGTTTCTTCCGTGTTCTTCATGCTGCTGCCAGATCAAGTGTTGGTGTACGGTGACTGTGCAATCAATCCGGATCCAACTGCTGAGCAACTGGCTGAGATCGCGATTCAGTCCGCTGAATCGGCTATCGCTTTCGGTATCGATCCACGCGTTGCGATGATCTCTTACTCCACCGGTACTTCTGGTGCAGGTAGCGATGTAGAGAAAGTTCGCGAAGCCACCCGTATCGCGCAAGAGAAACGTCCTGATCTGATGATCGACGGTCCTTTGCAGTACGATGCGGCGATCATGGCTGACGTTGCCAAGTCCAAAGCACCAAACTCTAAAGTTGCTGGTAAAGCGACAGTATTCGTGTTCCCGGATCTGAACACCGGTAATACCACATACAAAGCGGTACAGCGTTCTGCGGATCTGGTGTCTATCGGCCCAATGCTGCAAGGCATGCGCAAGCCAGTGAACGACCTGTCTCGTGGCGCTCTGGTTGACGATATCGTCTACACCATCGCTCTGACTGCCATTCAAGCTACTCAGCAGTAATTCAATTAAGCGGCATCTCAATGCCGCTTCTCGACGGCGCCGATACTGAACGGTAAACGCGCGCTGAATGTACAAGAACTGTTGTACAACACTGAATGTACCAAGCTGAATGCACAAAAAAACCGGCTTAATCGCCGGTTTTTTATTTAGGGTAACCCCGCACTCATTGCACCCATTCATTGCGCCAAGAACCGATACTCAGATACCTTCTGCCCCGTTACGGTTCAACCACAAATCGAGTGCTACTCGCGTATCTGGTGTGATTTCACGACGGCGCTGGTTAACGTCATCCAACGACATCCACATCACATCGGTGATCTCCGATTCCTGCAAGGCAAATGGGCCACGGCTGATACAACTGAACAATCCGCCCCACACTTTGCAGTCCTCCGATTCATAATAGAAGCTGCCATGATCCAAGAACGGAATTCCAGCAATACCCAGCTCCTCTTCCGCCTCACGCTTGGCACCTTCACTTAGGCTCTCACCCGCGGACACCACCCCACCTGCCGCGACATCCAGCCAGCCGGGATAAAAATCTTTGGTCTCGGTACGACGCTGCACCAGAATATGCCCCACGCCGTCGTGCACAATGATGTAGGTCGCGCGGTGACAGAGATTTTCCTCTCTGACCTGTTGACGCAAAACGGTGTCGATCACGTTGTTATCGCTGTCGACTACGTCCACCCATTCTTGAACATGTGTATCCATCAGGCTTAATCCTTGAATGATGCTGCTCAATCGCCCAGCGCCACTGACATCAGCGGGGCTTGTGTTTCCAGTTCGAGAACCTGCAACGCCTCTTCGGCATACAGGCCGAAACTCGCCGGGAAGCCGCCTTTCGGCAGGCTGGCGGAGCCGGGGTTAAAAATCCAGTTGGCACCTTGCTTTTCAGCCAGCGGAATATGGGTATGACCATAAGCCAGCACATCACCACTCGCCAACGGTGGCAACGTAGTACGATTATATTGATGTCCGTGCGTCAAAAAAAAGCGCCGAGTCGGCATCAGAATTTGCTGATACTCCGCCAACGCCGGAAACTGCAACAGCATCTGATCCACTTCGCTTTCACAATTTCCACGTACCGCAATAATATTATCTTTATACGCATTGAGTCGCTCGGCGACCTGAGCAGGAGCATAATTATCCGGTAACGGATTGCGCGGGCCGTGGTACATCAGATCGCCTAGCAAAATCAGCCAATCCGCCTGATGTTCTTCAAAACGTTGCAAAACCCGCTCAGTCGCGCTGAGGGAGCCATGCAGATCAGAGGCAAATAACAGTTTCATGTGATGGGAAAATTAACGGAATAAAACCGTAGGATAGCGTACCGCTGCGCCTGATGCCATCTCCGTATAAAACAGAAAAGGTCTCCCAAGGAGACCTTTTGTATTTCTGCCAACTATCTCAAATTACAGAGATAAAATGGTTTAATCAATCAGCTCAACGGTCATCGCCACGCCTTCACCGCCACCGATGCACAGGGCCGCTAATCCGCGCTTCTTCCCGTAGTGACGCAAAGCATGGATCAGGCTTACGACCACCCGCGCGCCACTGGCGCCCAAAGGATGCCCCAACGCGCAGGCACCGCCATGTACGTTGACTTTGTTGCTGTCCAGACCAACGTCCTCAATCGCCAGTAAAGTGACCATGGCAAAGGCTTCATTAATCTCAAACAGATCGATATCTTCCGGCGTCCAACCCGCCAAATCGATGGCTTTGCGGATAGCCCCCACCGGCGCCACGGTAAACTCTTCTGGCGCCTGAGCATGGGAGGCATAAGAAACGATACGCGCCAGTGGCTTACAGCCATTTTGCGCGGCATACTCTGCGGTACTCAGCACCAAGGCTGCCGCGCCATCTGAAATCGAGCTGGAGTTGGCGGCTGTAATGGTGCCGTCTTTGGCAAAAGCCGGACGCAAACCCGGGATCTTCTCCGGCTTGGCATTCCCCGGCTGCTCATCCACACTCACTTGCGAGTTGCCACTGCGGGTTACCACGGTGACCGGTACGATTTCAGCCTCAAACGCCCCTTGGGCAATCGCGGCATTGGCTTTGGCCAGTGAATTGATGGCAAAGTTATCCATCGCCTCACGAGTCACGCCACGCTTATCGGCCATCTGCTGGGCCAGAACACCCATCAGCTTACCGCTGTAGGCATCTTCCAACCCATCCGTAAACATATGATCGTTCACAGCACCATGCCCCATCCGTAAACCGGTACGCGCTGCCGGCATCAGATACGGTGCCTGCGACATGCTCTCCATCCCACCGGCCACCACCACATCAGCCTCACCCAGTTTCAGTACGGCAGCG
>JBOFCH010000412.1:0-4623 GCA_051645985.1 Plesiomonas sp.
GCTTCACCATCAACGCCTTAGAGATGCCATCAGGATCGCGCTCGGGCAGGTATTCGACAAAATCGGCACCGATAAACCCCGGACACGAAGCCACTGAATGCACCAGATGCAACGCTTCGCGTGCACTCAGGCCACCGACATTTGGCGTGGCACAAGCGCGAAATAGACTGCCATCCAACGCATCATAATCAAACGACAGGTAGACATGATCATAGTCTTGCTCCAGCGTCGCGCACAGGCGACGCACCACTTCACCAAAACCCAGTTGCTCTATCAACGTCATGTCAAAACAGGTGATGGCAAGGTCGCGGATCAAGGCATGTTCGCAAGGCATCATGTCCCGCACCCCGACATAAAATAGATCGCGTGCTGCCAGCTCACGCTCCGGCGGCACAGACCAGCCGTGGTACGGGTAGCGATTCATCAGTAGTGCCAGCGGTTTCCCGTGTAAATTACTGTCCAGCGTATGGTTACAATCGGCATGGGCATCTACCCATACTAACGCAACTCGTTTGCCCTGCTCCTGCTGATAAACTTGCAGTGCGGCCTGCACACTGGCAAAAGCGATAGCATGATCGCCTCCCAACGTCAGGGGGATCGGGCATGTCAGGCGATACCTGCGCCAACAGTGACCACACCTTAGGACTGGGCTGTACATCACCACAATCGCTGATAGTCGCTCCCCAGCGAGTATTTCTGATGGCCATCCATTCGCTTAGCCCTGGCTCTGCGTCTGTCGACTCGCGTAAACCGTTAACGGTGTTATGGCGAGTCGTCACACAGCCCATCTGATTAAAGGGCGCACCCATGAGCGAAAAGCGTCTTTTCGGTGGTGAGCCAGTCTTGTCGCTGTATTCTGGTTCTTGATACATGCACGCCTCCTTGTCTCTGCATATCCTTGCTTGCTCGCCCATCAGCCACTCATTAAAAACAAGCCATTAAAACTCACGTAGTTAACTCTGGTTATTTACCCGTGAGCTTTAGGGATGAGGATGCCATTTTCCACGCTAACATCGGCGTTTGATATGCGGTGCACCATCGCTCCGGCCAAGTCGAGTAATGCGACCCAGCTCTAGCTCTGTCGCAAACCGATTGCACTGGCATGATATGCTGCAAGATAGAAGGGTGAAGAAGGGATGAAATCGAGAAAGTAAGATCAATGGCTTAGCCTAGCGCGACAGATCATACCGAGCGCCAGCGAGAGACTTCCCGTCCGTTTTCATAGTGTGATTTCTGCCACAACGAACCGTCTGGGTGATACCAACACTCCAGCACCATTTTATCTGCCGCAAACAACCGGTAAAGACGCAGATGTGGGCTGTCGCCAGAGACATAGTCATACATACACAAGCGCTCACCGCTATCACTGTATTCACTACAATGCTCCAGTCCGCCCTCTTGTGCATAGTGCATCCAATCGCCTACCGGTTTGCCTGCCCGATATTGACCAATCGACTGCAAACGGCCGTCAGGGTAAAAATAGCGCTCCACCCCTTCTTCCCGACCACGGTCATCAAAGGTCACTTCAGAGCGCAGCGCTCCGCAGGGGTGAAAAAACTGCCACGGCCCAATACGGATCCCGTCTTGGCACTGTCCTCGGCCAAATACGATGCCTTTTTCCACCAGCTCGGCCATCCCGGTGAAACACTGCATATTTTTCAGTGTGCCGGTGTAAACGCGGATCTTGTTACCACGAGCCGTCCATTTCACAGGGATCCATTGCATCTCTGGCCTATTAGCTGGCGCGTTTTCTGGCACATTTTCTGACACAGCAGTAGTCACATCATTCACACTGCACATCCCAACATAGACAAAGTAAATTATGGAGGATGATGACATCGAAGACAGGAGGAGCACAGTGTCAATGAGTGATGGTGTGAACCACGGCTACATTGATCATACATATTCTGTGTTTTTTATTCTGTGTTTTTGTGGTTTCTCGGTTTTCTATGGCACGCTCTGTCATGCGCAGATAAAAAAACAGGCACTCTTCGGGGGGGGGCCGAAAAGCGCCTGAAACGTCACCCAACCGGTATAGACAACGCATCAACCGGAACCACAACACGATACCCGTGGGGTAAAATGATACGGCGCCAGACTGACGCCGATAGCAATGAGCAACTATGAGCAACTAATACAACTCAATAGATATGGCTCTATGAGCTAATACATATGCGCGATTAACGTGCAATCTCGTTGTAGTGATGCTCTTGGTAATCCTGCGCCAGATAGCTATTCACAACATCGTTGAATGCAATCCAGTGTGGCGTTTTTTGATGTTCTACCAGTGCTTCTTTGCTATCCCAGTATTCAATCAGCGCATACTGATTTTCCTGCGCCGCATTCTGCCACAATTGATAAAAGGTGCAGCCGTCTTCCTTGTTAGACTCGGTCACCATATTGTTCAGAACGGCCAGAAATTCCGCTTTCTTTTCTGTTTTAACATTAAAAAATACGTTCAGGGTAATCATGACTCTCTCCCGTTGCTAAGCTAAAATAAATATTGAAATATGTTATTAAAATACAGTTAGTTATCTTGATTTAACTGTCTTAATTTAACCACGTTCCCTGCTGGATTAACTCGATTAAATGACCATCTGGATCGGCGACAAACGCAATGACCGTCTGTCCATGTGCCATCGGGCCAGCATCACGCGTGACACGGTAACCTAAGTCTTTACAACGCTGGCAAATGGCATAAATGTCATCTACCTCGACCGCCACATGACCAAAATAATCACCGTGACGATATCCCTGTTCGTCCCAGTTATGGGTCAGCTCAATCGCCGCCGCTTCTGACTCGGGCTGATAGCCCATAAATGTCAGGGTAAAACGCCCTTGCTCAAACGAATTCTGACGCAACACCTGCATACCGAGTACGTTTTCATAAAAGGCCACGGATGCATCGAGCGACTTCACTCGCAGCATGGCATGTAAAATCCGCATGATGACTCCTGTTTGACTGTGTATCAGGGACGCCGCAGATTCTACGGATTAACGCTTTCACTTAAAGTGAAATATAATGAAGTATATTTTTCCAAAAAGTGAACGATGATATGAACAGCCGCCAGCTCACCGCCTTTTGCGCCGTTGTGGAGTCCGACAGTCTAACCGCAGCCGCCGCACGGTTATTTTGTGTGCCTTCCAACATTACAAAGAAAATCAAAGAGCTGGAGAGTGAATTTGATGTGATGTTATTTACTCGGGATCGTAACCGTCTGTTGCTGACTCCCGAAGGCCGCGCCTTTTATGACAAGGCCCGGCACGCTCTGCAACTGGAAGAACAAGGCCGACAGCTGTTTGCCCGCCATCCGATCCGAGCCTCTTTGCACGTCGGTGCCTTGGATGTCGCTCTCAGCCATTGGCTACCAGAGAAAGTTGCCCACTTTCGCCACCAGCATCCGGATGTGCAGTTACAACTCACGCCCGGTTATTCACTGGATCTGGAGTATCAGCTGCTCAAAGGAGAGCGCGATCTGATTTTCTCCGACGGGCCAGTACAGCATCCTTTGCTGCACAGCCAATTAGCATTTACTGAAGAGCTGGTACTGGTGGGCGCCGAGCCTGAGCCGGCACAACTGAATCAGCGGGATTTATATGTGTTTACCCGCCAGTGCCACTACCGCCATTTGATAGACCACTGGATTGCCCAACACCCGTTCACACCACGGGCCGTACTGGAAATCGAATCCTATCCGGTGATTTTTGCCTGTATCCGGGCCGGATTGGGTTTTGCTTTTGTCCCCAAAACCTTAGCCGAGGCCGAACAGTTGCCTTGGTCTGCCAAACTGGAGGGGATCCGCAGTGATATTTATGCTATCTGGCGCTGCACCCATGCCAGCCCCGTGTTGCAAGCCTTTATTGACCTAAGCACCTGTGACTAAGTCCCTGTAAATAAGTGTCTGCAACCAAGCACCGGAGCATCCAGCCCCTGTCAATAAACCGAAAATAACAACACCGGCTAAAAGCCGGTGTTGTTATGTACTAACGCCATTGCGTGGAGATTAATTCAACGCGGCAATCAGACGCAGTTTGTCCTGTAAGGCTTGTTTGTCGGCGGCATTATCGGCTGTCGCCACTTGCTGCTGCAAACGGGATACCGCCTGCTGCTTGGCGGCGGCATCGGCAAACAGATAAGGCTTCACATTAATCGACGCAGTATTGGTATAACGCCCATTCTCAAGCGATGGCACCTGAATCTCACCACGATTGAGCATCTCACGAACAATTGCCCGCTCACGTTCATAACCAGATAAACCTTGTAATGACCAGCGTTGCTGCGGCTTACCCTGATATTGGCCCTGCTTGACCTCTTCCAGATAGCGAATAGTCAGATTACGAATGGTGCCCTGCTCTTCACCAAATGCGGACTCGGTATCAAAAATCACCGGGAAAGATTTACCCTGCAATGGCCCACCTTTTTTGGTCAGGTGTCCCATACGGTAACTGTTCATACCCAACCGAATGTTGGTATCCGCTTGTACCGCCGTACCATCCGCCAATTTCAGATGGGTGATCCGCTGCCCTACCGGTTTACGTAAATCAATGGTGTATGTGACTCCGGCAAAAAAATCATTGGTAGAATATTTAGATGAACGACGCGCCGGATTAAAGCTGTACGTG
>JBOFCH010000413.1:0-1646 GCA_051645985.1 Plesiomonas sp.
GTGGACGTTCGGCGTTACCGTAAATCAGAATATCGGCCTTGGAGTCGACCAGTACCGAACGGCGCACGGTATCAGACCAGTAATCGTAGTGGGCGATACGGCGCAAGCTGGCTTCGATACCGCCAATGACGACCGGCACCTCTTTGTAGGCTTCTTTACAGCGCTGGCTGTACACCAACACTGCGCGATCCGGGCGTTTACCACCTTCGTTATTCGGGGTGTAGGCATCGTCATGACGCAGTTTACGATCGGCCGTATAACGGTTGATCATCGAGTCCATGTTGCCGGCCGTTACCCCATAAAACAGGTTCGGTTTGCCGAGCTTCATGAAATCGTTTTTATTGGTCCAGTCCGGTTGTGCGATAATACCGACACGGAATCCCTGCGCTTCCAGCATCCGGCCGATAATGGCCATGCCGAAACTCGGGTGATCCACATAGGCATCTCCGGTCACGATAATAATGTCGCAACTGTCCCAGCCTAGCTGATCCATCTCCTCGCGGGACATGGGAAGAAACGGCGCGGTTCCGTAACATTCCGCCCAGTAACGCGGGTAAGAGAATAAAGAACGTTCCGGCTGGATCAAACTGGTACTCATGGTGACTTATCGCTCCGGTTGGTCAACGACGTGCGGCGTATGCAAAGCGCGCGATTATACTCTGTTTATTGCACAGGCGCGAATCACCTTTTGAGCGAGGGCGTGTAATCTTTGGCTATGGCTTGCAACTTAGTCGCCAAGCCGTTATAAACGTCCCCCCGGCAAAGCCTGAGTAAATTTTCATCTGATTAAAGATAACCCATAAGTAATTAAAAATATGACTGAGCAAGCGTTCTGGCAAACCAAAACCCTCGATGAAATGACCGATGCAGAGTGGGAAGCCCTGTGCGACGGTTGCGGGCAGTGTTGCCTGCATAAACTGATTGATGCGGATACCGATGAGCTGTATTACACCAACGTGGCCTGTGACCAGTTGGATCTGCACACCTGCCAGTGCCGCAATTATGCGACCCGTTTTGAGCTAGAGCCGGATTGCATCAAGCTCACCCGTGAAAATATGAATACCTTTGAGTGGCTACCAGCAACCTGTGCCTATCGTCTACTGGATGAAGGTAAAGGGCTGCCCGCGTGGCACCCGCTGGTTTCTGGCAATGCCGAAAGCATGCACACCGCCGGTGTTTCGGTGCGTGATCAGTGCGTGTATGAAATTGATGTGATTGACTGGGAAGAGCACATCACCAATAAGCCCAAATGGGTTCGCTAACTGATGAGCGGTGCACAAGAGGAATTCATCAGTGTTGGCCGGGTGGTGTTGGCGCCTATGGAAGGGGTGTTGGATCCGCAGTTGCGCGATCTGCTGACACGCCATAATGACTATGATCTGTGTGTTACCGAGTTTGTGCGGGTGGTGGACTCACTGTTGCCTGAACATGTGTACTACCGCTTATGCCCGGAGCTGCATCAGGGTGGGTTTACCTCATCGGGCACTCCGATTCGGGTACAGCTGCTCGGGCAATCACCTGCGTGGTTAGCTGAAAATGCAGCCCGCGCGGTCGCCCTTGGCTCACAAGGAGTGGATCTAAATTGTGGTTGCCCATCGAAAAAGGTCAACGGCAGTGATGGTGGGGCATCTTTGCTCAAAGATCCC
>JBOFCH010000414.1:0-3989 GCA_051645985.1 Plesiomonas sp.
TCGCGGGTGAGCGCGCGCTCAGATTGCGCGCTACGGGCGGTTGGCGAGATTGCCGTTAGCGAGCAAAGCAGCAGCCAGATCAGGGCTGGGCGTGTCTGTGGCGAGCGTTTCATGCCACCTCCTGTTGTAACTGCTGCAACTGTTGAGTCGTTAAACCGGCTTGTTGCAAGAGCTGCGTCATCGATACCTGTAATTGATCCTGAAGTTGTAGCGCCCGCGCCAGAGTCTCGGCACTGATCACCCCTTCGTGGACTAAAAATGCCCCCAGAGGCTGTTCGCAGCGTTCGTGGCGCAGCAACAGCGCTTTCATGGCGGCGGCGTTGATATGGCCGAGCGAGGTTAGGATCTCGGCAAACAGGATCTGATGTGAGACGAAGTGCTGCCACAAGGCGCGACCTTGCTCAGGACTGAGCCAGCCCTGTTGTTCTGCTTGTGTCAGCAAGGCCCGCTCATCGGAGCCTTGGCGGCGGGCATACCAATGACGTAAGCCGACCACGACCTGTCCGCGCGGAACTATCACATAGCGGATGGGGCGTTGCATCTTGCGACCAAGTGCCGCTAGCGAAACCGGATCGATGCTGTATTCGCTAGCGACCACGAGGGTGTTTTGCTCCAACCGCAAGGGCAGGACGGCATAATGCAAGGCCACGGGCGCGGGCATCAGGGCTATCAGCGCTGGATCTAACGTCCAGGCATCGATAGACTCGGTTTCGACATCGCTTTGTTCTGCCAGTGCGGCCGCCAGTTGTTGGCAGGTTATGATATTTTGATAAACCAGCATACCGCCTAAGCGCAGGCCTTCGATGCGATTGGTGAGTGCTTGCTCCAGCTGCGCTTCGCTCAGTACGCCTTGGCTGATTAAGATCTGACCCAGTGGACGTAACGCACGGTTAGTGCCCGTCACACTGGGAAAATCGTGGGTGGTTTTATCCCACGCGACTCGGCGTGGGTCACCGTGCTGGATCACCTGAGTGATGGCCCGCAAGTTGGCCATAAAGTTGATCAGGTTGCCCCAGAACAAGCGCAATACCGATAACAATCCCTGTTTGATGCCGTAATAGGCGGTCACAAAGATAATCCGCTGTGCGATCCGGTTCAGCATCAAGGCAAAATTGAGCCACAGTAAGGTTTTTAGCCACATGCCACCGCTGAAAATCGACAAAAATTGCCATGCATCCGGCCAGAAATGCTGATACAGATACAGCACAATCAGCTGTAGCATCAGGATCATGGCGGCAAAGCTTAAAAAGTTGCTGATGGCACCTTTGCGATCGCGCCAGAGAAAATAGTTGATGGTGAGGTTGTTGCTCCAACGGTGGGTTTTAAAGCCCTGAAACACTATCCCGATGATCCAACGAGATTTTTGACGCATCGCCGTAGTAAAGGTATCCGGGAAATATTCTCGCACACAGATGGTACTGGCGGAGCGCTGACTCTGTAGCCAAGGGCGTTTGCTGTTCGGTGTATCGGGAAGCACCGGGAAACGGACGAAGATCTCCTCCATCCCTTTGGTTTTCAGTCGAAAACCGATGTCGTAGTCTTCGGTTAGACTCTGCACGTCAAACGCGATCCCATCACCATCTTTCAGCAGAGCCATCACCGCCCGACGGCTAAAACAGGTACCCACCCCGGCGCTGGGCACTTGGCCGGCGATCGCTTCGCGCACCGGTACATCTTTACCGTGCAGCTCAGCAAACTCATCGATGTAACTCATGCTGGTAAAATGGGTCCATTCCCGTTCAAACGGGTAGACCGGGATCTGGATCAAATCTTTGCGGTCAACCAGATAGTTGAACAGGCGCAGCTCCAGCGGTGAGATCACGTCCTCCGCATCATGCAGGATGAAACCGGAAAAGGTGAAGTTAGCACTGCGCTCAAACTGGGTGATCGCATCTAGAATATTGTTCAGGCAGTCGGCCTTGCTGGTCGGCCCTGGCCGTGCGCACACCACTTTGTGTACGTTGATAAAACGCGCGCACACCACATCCACATCGCGCTGCGTATCCGGATCGTTAGGGTAAGTACCGACAAAAATATGATAGTTCTCATAATCGAGCGTGGTGGCCGCTAACTCCGCCATGTTGCCAATGACGCCGGTTTCATTCCACGCAGGCACCATGATAGCCAACGGCTTTTCGTCCGGCACATACAGCGCGTTGTGGTGCATTCGGGGGTAGCGCTGATAGACCGTTAAGGCTCGCTTGAGGCGTCGAGTCCAGTAGGTGATGTCAATAAACAGATCATCCAGCCCGCTGATCAGCATCAGGATGGCGAGGAATATGGCGACCAGTTTTAAGCCATACAAATAGTTGATGAATGCATCAATCATTCGTCATTGCCTTGCGTTATATACCGGTAAATGGCAGTGCGAGTAGAAAAGGTGTTTTAGTATTTTATCCGGCTTTGTTGTGAGTAAGTGGCGTATTTCTGTACAAAATTTGCATTTTTATGGGGGTTTAATGCGAAAAATAGCCGTTTTGCTTTAATTTTGAGCATGGTAGCACTTTGATAAAAAGGCACTCAAAGATTTTTTTGCTTCATTATGTGACTGGTTCATTCTGTGACAGGTTCATGGTGTGACTACTTTGTGGGTGATAGTGTTCAGGGGTGATAGTGGCTGGTCGACAAGGTGGATAGTATAAAAAGAGGTTATTCAATCAATGCTATACCACTGAGGTAGACCCCTTTATCACACTGCTATTACGGGAATAATACCAGCAAGATGCTGCATATCCGCTATCACTGCCGCATATCCTTCGGTAAAATCAACAGCCTACTCTACGACATGCTGCTTGCGGATAGAGACCGGTTCTCTGATACGTAAGCGCTGCGCGGCAAATGTGGCGCAGACTGGCAGCATGCCAGCATTTCCCGGACGGAAATCCGATCAATTGAGATACCATACACAATGAAAATTCTGCGGCATTATGCCTTTACCCTCTGTTTGCTGGCAGGGATTGTTCTGGGCGGCGCGGGCGGCCTGATTTTTGGTGAAAAAGCGCTACTGGTTCAGCCCGTGGGCGATCTGTTTTTGAATCTGATGTTTATGGTGATCGTGCCGCTGGTGTTTTTCAGTGTCTCGTCGTCCATTGCCGAAATGAAGCAGATGACCCGTTTGGGGAAAATCATGGGCACCGTGTTTGCGGTGTTTGTTTGTACGGCGCTGTTTGCCGCGGTCATTGGCCTGCTGGGTACGCACCTGTTTAATCCGTTCCAGAGTGTCGATACGCAGGCGCTGTTGGCGCATTTGCCGCCGGTGGCTGAGCAGGCGCCGGGCAAAAGCATCGGACAGATTTTGGTCAGTACCTTTACCGTACCGGATTTCTTGCAGCTGTTTACCCGTTCGAGTTTGCTGCCATTGATCGTCTTCTCGATTTTATTTGGGCTGGCGACGGCGTTCTCTGGCGAACAGGGGCGTCCGGTGGCGCAGCTGCTGTCGGCGGGAACGACCATTATCCTGCGCATGGTCAGCATCATCATGTACATCGCGCCGGTGGGCTTGGGTTGCTACTTTGCCGCCACCGTTGGGGCGCTGGGGCCGCAGATTATCAGCGGTTATCTCAATGCCTTCTTCTTGTATCTGGCGCTGACGGTGGTCTATTTCTTTGGGGCCAATACCCTGTATGCCTTTATTGCTGGTGGGATGGCTGGGGTACGCATCTTCTGGGCGAATGTGGCGACACCGGCAGTAACGGCGCTGGCAACCGCCTCTAGTGCCGCCTGTATTCCGGTGAATTTGGTGGCGACCAAAAAGATGGGCGTGCCAGACGACATCGCGGAAACAGTGATCCCGCTGGGTGCCAACACGCATAAAGATGGTTCCGTGATTGGCGGGATCTTAAAAATCGTGTTCCTGTTTACCTTGTTCCACCGCGACATGAGCGATCCGGCGATGCTAGTGGCGATTATCGGGGTGGCGTTCTTGGTCGGCGCGGTGATGAGTGCGATTCCAAGTGGCGGAATGACCGGTGAGTTGATGATCTGCGCCG
>JBOFCH010000415.1:0-2670 GCA_051645985.1 Plesiomonas sp.
TAACTATCAGCGATTGGCCTGGTCATATTAGACAATTGCGAAGCTTTGTCGATCGGTTAGCGGTACTTGCCGATGACACGGTGATCACCACAGAGATACTGTCTCAGTTCCAAAAAATACCGCATGGTCATGCTGAATGTTCCGATGTATCCGCCTTAGCCGATGCATTATTACGGTTGCCAGAAACGAATAAGTTAATGGCTGCGGAACAATTATTATTGAACCGAGCGTTGCAGCTTTGTGAAGGAAATAAGTCAGCAGCAGCACGTATGCTAGGGGTTGGACGTAAAGTCGTCGAGCGTAATCTTGCCGTTGGTGAGGATCAGGAGAACGCATTACAGCGTGTACTCGAAGAAGGGCATCGTTTTATTATGGATGCGGAGTACGCCTCGGCGATTAAGGTATTGCAGCAGGGGTTAGTGCGGTTACATGGCTTATCGGCACAGGAAAATCAATTACTGCATATTCAATTACTGCACTTTCAGTTACTACGGCAATTAGGCTCTGCCTATAGCGCATTGCAGGGTTGGTCGAGTAGTGATGCATTGGGGTGCTATGAAAAAGCACTGCTGGTGGGTAAGGATTTAGATTGTGAGGATGAAAAGGCCGCTATCCAGTTTGGTATCTGGACTACACAATTAATGTCTTTGGAGCTGGATAAAGCCAGAAATACAGCGCAGCAAATGTTGTTGTGTGCGGGGAAGACTCATGCGTCGATTGACGCGCACTTTGTGATGGCAAATACCTTATTTTGGCTTGGTGATCATGCAGAAGTGCTGGCCTGTTTAGAGCGTGGTGGATTATTAACGGATCTGGAACAACAGCAAATAGGCAGTCAAGGTTTTGATATCGCGGGGTTAGTGCTGACTTTTGAGGGGCTGTCAGCATTTCAACTAGGGCAATTTCAGCGCGCCCATCACGCCTTGTTATCGTTGGTTAAAAGGCATCACCGTAATACTGATTTGCCATTTAGTCGTGCGATTGCTCTTCAGGGGACAGTTTGGCTGGCCTGTTTATTTGAAGAGGATGACTTACTGGCGACATCATCTCTGGAATTAGAAACACTCTCGAAAATGCATGGTTTTGAGTTTTATCATGGTGTGGGGATGTTTTTCCGCGGATGCCATTTGTCTACACATGGTGATAAGGCGGCGGCAGAAGCTGCAATGCTAGAAGGTTATGAAAATTATATGCTGCGCCATGGTGGAAAATTATTTCACTCTTTTCAGGCATGGAAACGCATTGAACTGTTGCTTAATTCTGAGCGTTATTTGGAGAGCGATCAATTAGCGGCTCATGCATTGGATATGGCCATTGCACACAAAGAGCGCGCTTATTTAGGCGAATTGTTGATTGTTCGTGCTCGCGCACGTTGGGCATTAGGTGACTTAGATGCCGCTGAGCAGGGGTTCTACAGTGCATTAACCACATCAGAGGCGTTGGGAGTGATCCCCGCACAACTCAATGCCGGCATTTATTTAGCACAACTTTTACAGCAATCCGGACGGAGTACCCATGCATTAGGTTTATTAATCAAAGTACTCGGTTCTTGTGACAAACGTTCTTGTGGTAATCAGCAGAGTGATGATTGGCATCCTGTTGTTGAAAGAGCACATCATCTGCTGGCGCAGCTACAACAAGTTGGTTCATCAGTAACTTCTTTATGAAAAGGGATACTTCATGGCTTTTGAATTAACGTCTAATGATCTTGAGGCGCTTTTACAAGGTGGATGCTTTTTTGGTAGTGGTGGTGGCGGAACGGTAATCTCGGCGCGTCATCTTGCCTCTCACTTCCAGAAAGGACTTTATTATCCAGTGGATCGTGTACGGGTTGTCAGTGTTGAGGAGGCAACCGAAGGCCACAGTGTGATGGTCGCTTATATGGGAGCGCCTGAAGCTATTAATCAAGTGCAATATCCAGAGGGGCCGGTGGCCGCAGTGAGGGCGGTGCAAAGTAGACTGCAAGAACAAGGAAGCCAGTTAGCTTATGTGGTTGCTCCAGAGAGCGGAGCGCTGGGTTTTACGGTTGCTTGTCTAGTCGCTGCCAAGCTGGGGTTAGCCGTTATCGATGCTGATGGTGCTGGGCGCGCGGTTCCTTCTTTGCCCATGCTAACTTACGCAGCGGCCCATATTTCACCTAACCCAGCGTTTTTAGTGGGGCAAAGTGGTTTATCCGTTGAGCTGAATGTTCAGATGCCCAGCGCCGAGGGTCATGAGCAAGAAGATATTGCGACTGTTGTAGAGCAAATGCTTCGTCCCATTCTGGCGAACCCACAGTTTGGTCAGTTTGGTGGTTTGGCCATGTGGGTAATGAAGCCAGAGCAACTCAGTACGGCATTACCCATAAGAGGAACATTGACGCGCGCATTGATTGTTGGGAGAGCTTTGCTACAAGGTGAAATCAGTACTCCCACACAATTATTGCATTTTTTGCGTCAGCAATTTGATTTAACCGGGCAGATCGTATTTGGCCCCGCGGTACTGGTTTCTGCACAGACGGAAACCAACCAAGGCTTTGATGTCGGCAAGATCAACTTGCAGGCCGGTGAACAGCATTGTGTTGTTTTGTACCAAAATGAAAGTCTATTGGCTTGGGATCGTCGAGTATCACATCCATTGGTGATGGCACCAGATACTATTTCGTATTGGGTGGAGGGTGATGGGCAGAAA
>JBOFCH010000416.1:0-1799 GCA_051645985.1 Plesiomonas sp.
AACGGGTGATCGCTCCGATCGCATCCGTACCTATAACTATCCGCAAAGTCGAGTCACCGATCATCGGATCAACCTGACGTTATACCGTCTGGAAGAAGTGATGGAAGGGAAGCTGGACATGCTGATCCAACCGATCGTACAAGAATATCAAGCCGATCAATTGGCTGCGTTGTCAGAGCCGGATTGAGTCTGATGCGTACCGATGAGTGGTTGCAAGAGACAACCGAGCGGTTACAGTGCGCTGGCAGCGAAAGTGCACGCCGCGATGCGGAGATCTTGTTCGGCCATGTGACCGGGAAAAGTCGCAGTTTCTTATTGGCTTTTCCGGAGCATGTCTTGAGCGCCCCGCAGTGCCAACAGCTTGATGTGCTGGTACGCCGACGTGAGCAAGGCGAGCCGATTGCTTACGTGATTGGCGAGCGTGAGTTCTGGTCACTGCCGCTGCGCGTTTCTCCGGCGACCTTGATCCCGCGTCCGGATACCGAGCGTTTGGTGGAAGAAGCATTGAACCGACTGCCAGCATCGCAGGGAGAGATCCTCGATTTGGGCACCGGTACGGGCGCCATTGCACTGGCGCTGGCGAGTGAGCGACCGGATTGTCAGATCACCGGTATCGATCTACAGCTAGAAGCGGCGGCGCTGGCTGCCAGCAATGCCGAACGTTTACAGATCGGCAATGCCCGTTTTCTAACGGGGAGCTGGTTTGAGCCTTTACGCTTGGAAAATCCGCGACGGCAGTTTGTCTTGATTGCCAGTAACCCGCCTTATATTGATGCGGATGATCCGCATTTGGGACAGGGCGATGTGCGTTTTGAGCCACGTAGTGCGCTGGTGGCAGACGAGCAGGGTTTGGCCGACATTCGCTTAATTGCTGCACAGTCGCGCGAATTTTTACTGCCGGGTGGCTGGTTGTTGGTTGAGCATGGCTGGCAGCAGGCACCGGCGGTGCAGGCGATTTTTCATGCCGCTGGTTACCAACACGTGCAAACGGTACAAGATTATGGCGGCAACGATCGGGTAACGTTAGGTTGTTATGCCGCCGTGTCTGCTTAATTTAATATGCTTACTTTAATAGCTTACTTTAATAAAAGTAACGCAATAAAAGATTGTTAACTCAGACTGTTAACCAATAAGGATGTGGCCCCATGTACATGTTTTTAAAGCACCTGCATCTGACCACTATTGCCATCTCCGTCACCTTGCTGGTGTTGCGATTTATGGGCAGTATGCTGCACGCTCGCGTGATGCAGCAACGTTGGGTGAAAATTGTTCCGCATATCAACGATACCATTTTGTTACTTAGTGGCTTAGGGCTGATTGCGGTGACGGGCTTTTATCCGTTTACACCGCAAAGTGCTTGGCTGACAGAGAAATTGCTGGGCGTCGTGATTTATATCCTGCTGGGCTTTGTGGCACTGCGTGAAGGAAAAAATAAAGCGATCCGTATCTTTGCTCTGTTGGGGGCATTGGGCTGGATCGGGCTGATTGCCCAGATGGCGATGACCAAAGTTCCTTTATGGTGATCCTCTGTGGTGATAAATACCGCTGTAGTGAGCTGTAGTGATAAGTACCCTTGTGGTTATGTAGCGGCGATGCAATGCGTGCTAAAGACGCAGGCTGAAGAGGCGAGCTGAATTAGGGTGACCGAAATAGTGGCGAAAGCAAAAGACAAAAGCCTGTTTGATTTTGAAGAGCACACGCTGGCCGATGGGTTGAGTTGGCTAGCCTACCGGGTATTCCCGGACTTTGATGCTGATGAGGTCGAACTGGCGCTTGAGCAGCTGTGTTATGACATTCGC
>JBOFCH010000417.1:0-6750 GCA_051645985.1 Plesiomonas sp.
ACAGATTTTCTTTGCACAACTAAGTTGGATTTTCGATTCTATGGGGCACCGGCCCATGCTGGCGTTAATCCGCATTTGGGGGCAAATGCCTTAGCCGGTGCTTGTCACTGTGTCACACAATTATTGGCGATCCCACGCCATGGCGTGGGCATGTCACGGATTAATGTGGGAACGCTGCACGCTGGAGAAGGGCGGAATATTATTCCTACTTTTGCTCAGTTACAACTAGAGGTTCGCGGAGAGAATGATGCTATTAACCAGTATATGCGAGAGCGTGCATTAAATATTGCGCACGGTGTCGCGCTTGGTTTTAATTTGCGTTTTGAATACGAGATTGCTGGGGAAGCGACTGATTTACATAATGATCAATTTCTGACAGATTTATTAGCCAAGGTTGCAGAAGAACAACTAGGATTATCATTGCAGGATAAGTCATTTGGGGGCAGTGAGGATGCGACTTTACTGGTCCGCCGCGTACAAAAAGGTGGAGGACAGGCGGCCTATATTGTTTTAGGCGCTGATCTTGCCGCGGGTCATCATGAAGCGGACTTTGATTTTGACGAAGCAGTATTAGCTAATGGCGTAGATCTTTTCGCCGCTAGCCTTAATAAACTGAATGGGATATCAGTATCCTAAATGTGTTATGTACCCGACTAATATACTGAGTGGTAATTGGCCGGGTGCATTATTTCAATAGACATGTGGCATGACATTTGATTATATCATGTGCTAACACAACGGATCAGTCACCCAAGAGGCTGTGCACATGCATGACATCGACGTTTTAAATTTGACTATGCATTGCTTTTACATCTATTGAGCTGATGCATACCCATTTGTTATCAAAAAGAAATTGTCTTATTTAATTATTAAAAATTAAGTGGATGGTCAAGTTTTACACATTTAATCATCACTATAAAAATATAATCGTGTTACATCATACAGTCACTTGCGCTGCATCATTTAAGCGGCGACGAGATTTTCTTTCTGATAAATAAAACATGCCAAGGATGCTGTATGAAACGTTCATTACTTACCTCTGCCTTGCTGGCAACATCTTTATTTTCTGCCGCTGTAGTGGCGGTTGAGCCACCAATTCGCCTCGTGATCCACGGTGGTGCGGGTACGATTGCTAAATCTACCATTACACCGCAACAAGAAGAGGAATATAAAGCCAAGTTGGATGAAGCGTTACAGGCGGGTTATAAAGTATTGGAGGGGGGCGGTACCAGCTTGGAGGCAGTGCAGCGGGCGATTAACGTGATGGAAGATTCGCCATTGTTTAATGCTGGCAAGGGCGCGGTATTTACTCATGATGGTCGTAATGAACTGGATGCGTCCATTATGGATGGCAAAACGCTGGCAGCTGGTGCGGTGGCGGGGGTGACAACCATTAAAAACCCCATTAATGCCGCTTATACCGTGATGACCCGTAGCCCGCATGTATTGATGGTGTCGAACGGGGCAGAAGAGTTCCTGAAACAAGAAGGTTTGGAGACCGTTGATCCGGCTTATTTCCGTACTGAGCATCGTTGGAAGCAATTGCAAAAGGCGATTGAGAAAGAGCAAGTGGTATTGGATCATGATGGTAAAACGGCTTACACCTACGATCCACTGATGTACGACTACAAATTTGGTACGGTGGGCGCCGTAGCGTTGGATAAAGAGGGGAACTTAGCGGCGGGAACGTCAACTGGTGGGATGACCAACAAGCGTTATGGCCGGGTGGGTGATTCGCCGCTAATTGGTGCCGGTACTTATGCCGATAACAATACCGTAGCGGTATCAGCAACCGGTAGCGGTGAGAAGTTTATCCGTACGGCCACCGCGTACAACATCGCGTCTCAGGTAAAATATAATAAAACGCCTTTGGTGACAGCGGCTAACAATGCACTGGATGAAGTCAAAGCCATTGATGGCAGCGGTGGTGTGATTGTGTTGGATGCAAAAGGAAATTACACCATGGCTTTTAACACTGCGGGGATGTATCGCGGCGCGATCGGCAATGATGGCAAGAAAGAAATTGCACTGTTTGGTGAATAAAATAATGAGTACGCGGATTATGAGGGGGTGAACCTACTCTGCATACATTCGTGATGAATTTCCGTGATAAAAAGCCCACGATACACCGTGGGCTTTTTTACATTTTATCACTTCATGTCATTAAGTGAACGCGTAGTTAAGTGAGTGAACCTCCTTACTTCTGCACCGCTTTCTTGGTGAAGTAACGCATGATCACCACAAAGAAGATCGGGACGAAGAAAATGGCCAAGACAGTGGCACTGATCATGCCGCCCATTACACCGGTACCGATGGCGTTACGGCTCATGGCGCCGGCGCCAGTACTGATCGCCAGTGGCAGTACCCCGAGGATAAAGGCCAGCGAGGTCATCAAGATCGGGCGCAGACGCTGACGCGCCGCTTCGACTACCGCGTCACTTAAGTGCATGCCGCTGTCATACAGCTCCTTGGCAAACTCCACGATCAAGATGGCGTTTTTTGCTGACAACCCAATAGTGGTGAGCAAGCCGACTTGGAAATACACGTCATTTTCCAACCCACGTAGGTTGGCGGCCAAGATAGCACCGAGTACCCCGAGCGGTACCACCAGCATGACGGAGAACGGAATGCTCCAGCTCTCATACAGTGCCGCCAGACTCAAGAATACCACCAGCAGCGAGATAGCATACAAGGCTGGGGCTTGTGAGCCGGCTTGCCGCTCTTGATAGGAAAGTCCTGTCCACTCGATACCAACACCTTCCGGCAGTTGTTGTACTATCTTCTCGATAGCGGCCATCGCCTCACCGGTACTGCGCCCCGGCGCGGCTTCACCGACGATTTGCATGGCCGGTACTCCGTTATAACGCTCCAGACGTGGTGAGCCAAAGTTCCACTCGGTGGCAGCAAAAGAGGAGAATGGGACCATCTGGCCTTGCGCGTTACGCACATACCACAGGTTCAGATCCTGTGGTGTCATCCGAAACGGCGCATCGGCTTGCATGAATACTTTTTTGATCCGACCGCGATCGAGGAAGTCATTGACGTAAGCCGAACCCCACGCGCTGGAGAGGGTGGTGTTGATATCGTTGATGGCCAGACCTTGTGACAGGGCTTTTTCATAGTCAATCTTGATATCTAGCTGCGGGGTATCTTCCATCCCGTTCGGGCGCACACGGGTCAGCGTTGGATCTTGTGCCGCCATCCCGAGCAGCTGGTTACGGGCGGCCATCAGTCGATCGTGACCAAGGCCGGCGCGGTCTTGCAGATAGAAATCAAAACCGGTTGCCGTTCCCAGTTCGGGAATAGACGGCAGGTTAAAGGCAAACACTTGTGCTTCTTTGATGCTGAACAGATATCCCATCGCTCGGCCGATGATAGCGTCGGCACTGCGGGCTTCGCCCGGACGTTCGCTCCAGTCCTTCAGTTTGATAAACGCCATACCGCTGTTCTGGCCGCTACCGGCAAAGCTGAATCCGGACACGGTCAAGACAGAATCTACGTTATCTTTTTCTTGCTCCAAGAAGTAGTGGGACATGTCAGCCAATACTGCTTCGGTACGCTCTTTAGTGGCACCAACAGGCAGTTGTACCATCGACATCACCACGCCCTGATCCTCTTCCGGCAAGAAAGAGGTGGGCATGCGGATAAAGAGCACAGTCAGTACCACTAACATACCGAGATAGATGATGGCATAACGGCCTGACTGACGAATAATTTTACGCACGCCAGACTGATAGTGCTGACTACCGGCATCAAAGGTACGGTTAAACCAACCGAAGAAGCCTTTTTGTGTCCCGGATTCACCGTGTTTTAGCGGCCTAAGTAACGTGGCACACAGCGCAGGGGTCAAGGTGAGGGCCACCAGCACGGACAGCACCATGGCCGATACGATGGTCAGGGAAAACTGGAGATAGATGGCGCCGGTAGAGCCGCCAAAGAACGCCATCGGAACAAATACCGCTGACAGTACCAGCGCGATCCCCACCAGCGCGCCGGTGATTTGATCCATCGATTTACGGGTTGCTTCCAGCGGGGAAAGATCTTCCTCGCTCATCAGTCGCTCCACGTTTTCAACCACGACGATGGCATCATCCACCAGCAGACCGATGGCTAGCACCATACCGAACATGGTTAGGGTGTTGATGGAAAAACCGAAGGCGGCCATGACACCGAAGGTTCCTAGCAGTACCACCGGTACCGCGATAGTCGGGATCAAGGTAGCACGGAAATTCTGCAAGAATAGATACATCACGCAGAATACCAGTACGATGGCTTCAATCAGGGTTTGCGCGACTTCCTCAATTGAGATCTTGACGAACGGAGTGGTGTCATACGGATAAACTATTTCTACGCCGCTTGGGAAATAGGCTGACAGTTCATCGACTTTCGCCCGCACGCCTTCTGCGGTTTGCAAGGCGTTAGCGCCTGTGGCTAGCTTGATAGCCAGTGCGGCCACCGGTTGTCCGTTGTAAAACGCATCAGCTCCGTAGCTTTCACTATCTAATTCAATACGGGCTACATCTTTGAGCAGTACCTTGCCGCCATCGGGGCTGACGCGCAGCAGAATATTTTCAAACTCCTGCGGACTGGAAAGCCGGGTTTGGCCCATGATGGTGGCGGAGAATTGCTGATCCGGCACCGCAGGTGCGCCGCCTAAGCTACCGAAGGCGACTTGCGCATTCTGGGTGCGAATGGCGTTGTACACATCGGTCGGGGTCAGGCCGACCCGGTTCAGTTTGTTCGGATCGAGCCAGACGCGCATGGCATATTGGCTGCCGAACACGGTGACATCACCGACGCCATTAAGACGGCTCAGCGGATCTTTGATGTTACTGACCAAATAGTCGGATAAGTCCTGCCCGCTTTGGCTGCCGTCGGTGGAGATCAACCCCATCACCATCAGGAAGCTGCTGGAGGTTTTCTGCACGCGGATCCCTTGCTGCTGCACTTCTTGTGGTAGCAGTGACATCGCTTGTTGCAGCTTGTTCTGCACTTGAACTTGAGCAATATCGGAATCGGTTCCCGGTTGGAAGGTTAGGGTCAGGGAAATATTGCCTGCCGAGTCACTCTGCGAGGCCATGTACAGCAGGTTGTCCAGCCCAGTCATGTTCTGCTCGATCACCTGCGTCACCGAGTCTTCCACGGTTTTGGCCGAGGCCCCTGGGTAGCTGGCCATAATACTGACAGCCGGTGGGGCAATGGTCGGGTATTGGGCGACGGGCAGTTTGAGGATCGCCAGTGCACCGCCGAGCATGATCACCAGTGCGATCACCCAAGCAAAAATTGGTCGGTCTATAAAAAATCGTGCCATTAGTGGGCTACTCCATTAGTGCTGCCCGCGGCGGAGGAATTGCTGTTGGTCGTACCGGCGGCATGGGCCGCGGTTTTATCGGTTGGATTAACCACGGTGCCCGGCGCGACTTTTTGCAGACCAGCCACAATGACGCGTTCACCGGCTTTCAGCCCAGACTCGACCACCCAGTCAGTCCCCATCATGCGGCTGACCTGAATGTCCCGAGGACTGACTTTGTTATCGCTATCTACCACCAGTACGGAAGCGCCACCTTTCGGGGTGCGGCTGACGGCCACTTGTGGTACCAGCAGACCATTTTCACGCACCCCTTCACTTAAGCGGGCGCGGATAAACATCCCCGGCATCAATAACTGTTGTGGGTTTGGCGTTACGACACGCAAGCTGACCATGCCCGTGTTGGCATCCACGGTGACATCGGAAAACTGCAAGATCCCGGTTTGTGGATAGGCACTGCCATCTTCCAGTGACAGAGAGACGGGGGCTTCGTTCGGGTTTTGTGCGGTAACTTTACCGCTGGCGACCCATTGTTTCAGTCGCAGTAAATCGGCAGTCGATTGGCGGACATCCACATACATCGGGTCGAGCTGTTGAATGGTGGTGAGGGCAACGCCTTGTTGGGCGGTGACTAACGCGCCTTCAGTGACGGCCGAGGTGCCGATCCGACCGCTAATGGGAGCGGTGATCTTGGTGTAACCCAAATTGATGCGCGCACGCTTGAGGTTAGCCTGCGCCGAGAGGACATCGGCTTGCGCTTGTTTACGCTGGGCATCGGCATCATCGTATTCTTGCTGACTGATGGAATGTTTTTGCAGCAAGTTACCGTAGCGCTTTAAGCGCAGCTCGGCGGTACGTGCGCTGGCCTGTGCGCGCGCCAACGCCGCACTGGCGGAAGCCACATCGGCTTCATACAGAGCTGGATCTATCTGATACAGCACATCCCCGGCTTTGACATCACTGCCTTCGGTAAACAGGCGCTTGAGGATCAAGCCGCTAACCTGAGGACGCACTTCGGCAATGCGCAGGGCCGAGGTACGGCCAGTTAGCTCGGTCGTCAGTTGCAGGGGGGCTTGCTGCAAGGTGACAACATCAACGGCGGCGGGTGGCATTTGCCGTCCGCCCTCTGGCGGCGCTTCTTTACAGCCGGCCAGCAAACTGGCCGTGAGCAAGGTCAGTAGCGCGGCATAAGTGAAAGGTTTTTTTGGCATGGTTTGCATAGAAAATTACAGCCTCTGTCTTCCATGGAAGGTACGAACGGAGACACTTCCGATTGGCACCTTAGTTCGGGATCTATAATATACATACATTCATGGATGTATGTAACAGGGCGCGAGTGAATTAACCGGCAGTGAAACACACATAATGAGACATAAATCGGCCGGAAAATTCAGGAGTACTGCGTTACAATGGTTAGTTCAGCGAGCCAGATCTCATTCATT
>JBOFCH010000418.1:0-1672 GCA_051645985.1 Plesiomonas sp.
CACCGGTTAGGTGCAGATTAAGCTCATCCATCGGGGCGACTTGGCTGTAACCTCCACCGGCAGCGCCACCTTTGACGCCGAAAACCGGCCCCATTGAGGGTTGACGAATACAGGCGATGGTTTTTTCCCCGAGAGCCGCTAGCCCTTGTGCCAGCCCGATAGTCGTGACGGTTTTACCTTCGCCTAGCGGGGTTGGGGTGATGGCACTGACTAAGACAAACTTCCCATCCGGATTGTTAGCGGTGCGCTGCAAGGTTTGTAGGCGGATTTTGGCTTTATGTTCACCCAGTGTCAGGATTTCTTCCGGCAGAAAACCGGCGTTGCGGGCAACGTCGGAAACAGGAAGCAGTGCCGCTTCCTGGCAGATTTGGCTGTCTGTTTTCATGTTATTTTACTGTTATTCCGTAAAAAGGGGATTCCGTAAAGAGGGACGGTCGGTGGTGCTGGTTCGCACTAATACAGTTTTCCGTACAGATCCAGATGAGTGAGGTACAAGCGGGTATCAAACTCCAGTTGGTGGTAGGCCGGCTCCATATGCAGACAAAGTTGATAGAAGGCTTTGTTGTGCTCTTTTTCGCGTAGATGAGCTAGCTCATGCACCACGATCATCCGTAGCATCTCTGCCGGGGCGTCTTTAAACAGGGCGGCAATCTGGATCTCGGCTTTGTTTTTCAGTTTATTGCCTTG
Organism: Plesiomonas sp.; assembly: GCA_051645985.1. Taxonomy (GTDB): domain Bacteria; phylum Pseudomonadota; class Gammaproteobacteria; order Enterobacterales; family CAMTGL01; genus Plesiomonas. The sequence goes on from JBOFCH010000418.1 coordinate 688, forward strand.
AACTCGGGATACACTGGTGTGCAAGCCAAGTGCATGTTTGATCACATTGATTTTGCTGTCGTAATGGACGCGGCTAAGAGGTTGGGCTGTACGCAGGTAGTGGTTTTTCAACTCCATCGTATATTGATACAGCGCTTTATCACTTTTTACCGTGTGCGGCGTTGGATAACGGCGGCGCAGTAACTCGCTCAGCTTTTCCTGCTGGATAGCATCACGAACCTGTTGTTGTAATGTTTCGGGATAACCCGCAAGGTATTTGAGTTCAGCCGCCACAATACTACTCATATTTTTTGGTCATGCTTTTTTGCCATGCTTTAGATGCGGATCTTGGCGGTACGTGCGGCAAGCAGGCACCGCTCTGTCGTGGGATAACTGATTCGCAGCATGACAGAGGGTATGACAGATAAAGGAGCCTGATTCTAGCCTGAATTATGGCCGGCTGAAACTCGCGACTGCGTTTTTCAGCCGGGTTTGGCTATCCGGCGTTTACACAAATACTGTTGGCGGCCTGTTTAGCGGTATGAATCGCTTCCTCAGTCGTCGCCGCATGACACAGGGCGACGCCCAGACGGCGACGGCCGCGGATCTCCGGTTTGCCAAATAGGCGCAACTGTACTTGTGGATAGCTCAGTGCCGTACAGAGTCCGCCAAAACGCAGGTCATGGCTATGTAGCGTGGGTAAGATCACGGCCGATGCCGCAGCGCCATATTGGGTGATCGTACCGACAGGCAGACCGAGAAATGCACGGACATGCAGGGCAAATTCGGACAGGTTTTGCGAAATCAGTGTCACCAGTCCGGTATCATGTGGGCGCGGCGAGACTTCACTGAACAGTACTTCATCGCCACGGATAAATAGCTCTACCCCAAACAGACCGTAACCGCCCAGCGCTTGCACTACCGTGGCCGCAACTTCTTGTGCGCGGTTCAGCGCCGCAGCACTCATCTGCTGTGGCTGCCATGATTCGCGGTAGTCACCATCTTC
>JBOFCH010000419.1:0-19056 GCA_051645985.1 Plesiomonas sp.
CCGATCTGAAAAAGCCAGACTGCACAGGCGCGGACTTACTATTTTGCGGAGGGAATCGCATGTTGATGTTAGCGGGATTTTTAACGGTGGTCGTGCTGGTGGCTGTGGCCCTGATTTTTGTAATGACGCGGCAAGTCAGTGCTGTCGAGGTGGCCCAGGCTAATGAGTTTAGTTGCTGGGATGATGATCTGAGAGCGGTACGGAAAATGAGTGAGTTGGCGGCACGTTGCAGAGCGGCGCGCGGGGTGCGGAAATGAAATACACACCAAAAGAATGCTTTGGCTGCGCTAAAGATAACAAGCAGTGTGTGGCGGAGAAAGACTTTACATCAATGGAGTTAGTTAAAGACTGGCCGCCGGTGGATGACGGCACCGGTCTTGGTTCAGTTCAAGTTGTTCACTGCCCAGATGCTGTCCCGCGTGAAAATCAAGATCATGCCAGAGTGATGGAGATTTGCTATCAGGAAGGCACCGAGGTAGCTCACGCCAATGCGTATTCAGCGAATCTAGCAGCATTGAAAGCACGTCCAGCATGCAAGCTAAAAGAAATTGGTGATCAGTGGCGCACGCCAGAACGTTTATACATCGGTATTAATGCCAAGTTTGGCCCATTTACACTGGATTTGTTTACCGATGGTGACAACTCAAAATGCGCGAATTTCTACACGGCTGAACAGAATGCGCTGTTGCAGGATTGGGCTTCTGATCTGAAAAAGTTTGGCGGTAGTGCGTTTGCCAATCCTCCATACAGCCGAGAGTCAAAAGACAACAATGGTGAGTATGTTACTGGCATGCGGCACATCATCGATAAGGCGCTAGCTGAACGCGATGCAGAGGCAAGAATCGTATTCCTTATTAAGGCAACTCCATCAGAAACGTGGTGGCCAGAAGAAGCCGATCACATCGTATTTATCAAAGGCCGCATCGGGTTTGATGTTCCGGCGTGGTTTGTTCCTGAAGAGGGGACGCCAGCTAAGGCTGGTGCTGGGTTTGCCTCTGCCGTGGCTATTTTTGATAAAAATTGGCGTGGTGAGAAGGTCAGCTATATCTCACGAGATGAGCTTGAGTTCATTGGGCAGCATTGGCTGGACGTTATTGATGCAAAGGCTCGTCAGTCAATCTTTGAGCAAGATGCTCCTAATAATGAAACTGTGGAGGCCAGTGCCGCATGAAATACGCCATTGAAATAAGCGGTTGGCTGAACGGAGGCATCTGATCCGTGCGCATTGAAAAAACCTATCTGTTACCAGTGCACGCCCAGCAGGAGCTGGGCTTAATCATGCTGAAAATGCCGGTACCGGTGGCTACCTTCTATGGCAAAAAGGTTTTAGTGACTCTTGCTCCGGACAGCATGCAGCGCGCAGAAGCCGGTGAGGTTGATGTGTGCTTAGAGGCATCGCCGGAGATGACCGAGTTTTTTTCCTGTGATGATGTGTTTGCTGTATGTGGCGGTACCACTGGCATGAAGACTTGGCTGATCAACACTCGCCAAAATGGGTGTCACTTGCACCATTTGTGTGATGGCGATTACTGTCATCCAGAGAAAACGTGGTGGGAAACCCCAGTCGGCTCATTGCCAGTGTGTTGGTATCACGATCCGTGCTCCGCGGCTCATGAAATCGATGCGGCATATATCGCTAACGCAACAGAGACGCTGCTTGCCGTTCGCCGCCAGTATGTCATTTACGCAATACGTCTTTGCTTGGATGTTCCGGCCGGGCGGCCTATGTCTATGAGTGAGGTTCTGTGGTTTGCTGTTAGCCGAGGAGTCCACCAGCACTTGCCTGAGAGCCTATTGGCAACAATGGCAGGATACAAAACGCCTGAGCCAGAGAAGGCACGGAAGCTGGGTGACAAGCCGGACTATTATGAGCGCTTTCGCCTTCCAATCCCTCGAGATGACTTTGTTGAGCAAAGCCGTCGCATTGTTGATGAGAGCCATAAGAATTATGCGGAGGCGGCCACGACAGCAGAGGCAATCAAACCAGTGCCACCAGCGAAGCCGGCGGAGATTGAGCGCACGGAAAAGACCATTAAGCGTTTGAATACAGATCCGGAGCCACCAGCATCATTCATGCTTCGTCCGAAACGTATCCGCTGGATTTGTGAGAAGTACACGCAGTGGGTTAAGAAGCAGCCGTGTGTATGTTGTGGCGCTCAGGCTGATGATCCGCACCATTTAATCGGGCATGGCCAAGGCGGTACCGCAACCAAAGCGCATGACATGTTCACGTTCCCGCTGTGCCGTCAGCACCATGATGAATTGCATCGTGATCCGCGCGCATGGGCTACGCGGTACGGTAGCCAGATTGGCCATGTGATTAAGACGATAGATAAAGCCTTGGCGCTGGGGGTGATTGAATGAAGCGCTATCAAATAGTACCAAACACAAAACCACGAATGACAAGATCAGATAAATGGAAGGTTAGACCTCCGGTACAGCAGTATCGCAACTTTAAGGATCAAGTTCGCGCTGCTGGCGTGAGTTTACCGGAGAATTACCACGTGATTTTCGTTATTCCGATGCCTAAAACGTGGTCGCAAAAGAAGAAGTGCTCCATGGTGGGCAAGCCACATTGCCAAGTACCAGACAAGGACAACTTAGAGAAGGCGCTACTTGATGCGCTGTATGAGCAAGATTGTGGTATGTGGGATGGACGAGTAACCAAAATTTGGGGATATGAGGGCGAGATTATCGTTTCAGAAATACAGCCGCCCATGTTGCCTAATGTTGGTTTAGTGAGTCAGTGATTAATCAGTTTCCGGGGTATTTATGGGTTTGGTAGTTGATATTGAAAAATGGCCGGTCTCTGCAGCGATCACTATGGCCACCGAAGGCGTAACGGCAAACTATGGTGAAGTAACCAGTGGTGGCGACGGAACGGCAGACCGCAAGATCTGCAAAATGCTGGATAAGGGAAAGGTGCTGGCTGCGGTAGATAAGCTGGCGTCACACTTGTCCGGATGGTTGCTGGTGGCCTACGCTGCTCCTGGATATTTATCTGATGCTCGTGCTCAGGTTTTTTACAGAGATCTGATCGGTGAGTTCATGTCCAGATATGGTGATGCTGACTTTAAGTTACCGGAGGCAAAGTGGGAGCGGGTGATGGCCATTGTTCCACTGATTTGCTACGACGTTGCACGGCATGGGAATGACCCCCGCCTGCATTTTTCGGTGGCGGAATACTCAGCTGCGCTGGTGGCTGGTACCGATATCAAGGCATCAACTGTCCGTATGAGCTGGAAGCGAGATTGGTTACCCGCAGTAGATCTAATCAAGAGTATTTTATATATGTGGGATGAGTTAGCTAAAAACGGTCTAAGAAAAGAACCATTAGCCATCTAGACGGCTTGAATCTAATTTGCAACAGATTTAGCATAGAAAACCTATAGTGGTGAATTGCACCCAAAACAGAACAACCCGCCTATCGCGGGTTTTTTTGTGCCTAATTTCAATATGAGGTAGACATTTTTCATCCAGTGCTCAAGCCGTGCTTATAAATCGATGTGATGCTCGTCGGCGAGTATTGCTATTGTGATTTGTTATCATGTGAATGGACGTCACGGTTGTGGTGTATATGAAAGGATGTGAGATGAAGATATTTGCTATTGTTTTTTCTGCTTTAATCATTACCGCCTGCGCTCAGAATCCACCGGTATCTCCTGAAGTGAAAGCGGCTGCGGAAAAACCATTAATTTGTAATGGTAAAGAACAATGCGACTTCTATTGGGAACGAGCGCTTTTTTATGTAAGCAGCAATTCAAAGTTTAAGGTACAGACAGCAACCGATAATCTAATTCAAACGTTCAGCCCTACTGGACAAACGCCATTAGTTGGTTACCAAGTGGTTCGAGAACCATTATCCAAGGATGAATACAGAATTTGGGTTAGAGTGTGGTGCGATAATATGTTTGGGTGTGTACCTGACTCCACCGTAGAAGTAGCGAATATTAAGAAGTACATCACGGGGGGAACTCGGTGATGTAATTTTTGTATTTGTGAATGTATAGCCCGCCTCGTGCGGGTTTTTTTGTGTCTTTTTTCGGAATGACTTGCTGTGTTAGCGCGACAGAGTTACTTGTGTGTCACGGCAATTCAACGAGAAAAAAAGACATGCAAAATCATTTAGATATGACGGTTCCTGCGAAAAACGTTTACCGGTTTCTTCCTAGTGATAACTGGGTAGCTCCTACTGATATGGAGCGCTTCACGGGGCTTACTGAGGCACGGTGTCAGTTGATATTGACGCAACTGGTGCTAGCTGGTTTGGCTGAGGATGTTAGCGGGAACGGCATGTACTTTAGACGCTGCTCGTAAGGTGGCGGTTTTAGCTGTGGAATGGGCGGCTGGTAAGTGTTGGTAGCATTTACCAGCCATGTGCCCGTTGTAGAGGTCACGGGCGCACCAAGGCCCACCGCTTGTGTGCACAAAGCGGTATGAGCCTATCAAAAAAGGCCCATCTGATCCATGAAAAACACTGTGTATTTAAACAGTGCCACTCTCGTGAACGCTGATTCACTTGAGTTCATCAAAACTCTTCCAGATAACTGCATTGACCTGATAGCAACTGACCCACCGTACTTTCGTGTGAAGTCTTGTGCGTGGGATAACCAGTGGGACGACGAAACAGCATACCTTGCTTGGTTGGATGACTTGCTGGCCGAGTTCTGGCGAGTATTAAAGCCAAGCGGTTCGCTGTATATGTTCTGCGGATCACGCTTGGCGGCAGACACCGAGATATTGGTTAGGCAGCGGCTCAAGGTTATAAACCATATTGTTTGGGCTAAGCCGTCTGGCCCTTGGCGTCGCATGCGTAAAGAAGACCTACGTTCTTTCTTTCCTGCTACCGAGCGGATCATCTTTGCCGAACACTATGGGGCAGAGGGCTATGCTAAAGGGCAGTCCGGATATGCGGTGAAGTGCAAGGCATTACGGCAAGAGGTCTTCAAACCCCTGATCAGCTATTTCAGTGACGCACGTAAAGCGTTGGGGATTAGCGCCGCAGAGATTAACAAGGCAACCGGTACCAAGATGTGCTCACACTGGTTTTCTTCCAGCCAGTGGCAGTTGCCAAGTGAAAGCCAATATCAACAGCTACAAGACTTATTCAAGCGCAAAGCCGCAGAGCTAGGTATGGGAAGTACGTTGCAAGAAAACCATGGTGAACTGGCAAGACACTATTCAGCCTTGAGTGATGAGTACAGTGGCTTGGTGGCACAGTATGCAGACTTGAAGCAGCAGTACGAAAGCCTGCGCCGTCCATTCTCAGTAACAGCCGACGTACCGTATACCGATGTCTGGACGTTTCCTCCGGTACAGGCATATCCCGGCAAACATCCTTGCGAAAAACCGAGTGCCTTAATGGAGCACATCATAGCCACCAGCTCGCGTTCCGGTGATGTTATTGCCGATTTCTTTATGGGATCAGGCTCTACGATAAAAGCAGCGTTAAAGCTTGGACGCAAAGCAATCGGGGTGGAGTTGGAAGAGGAGACTTACTTGAAGGTTAAAACTGAATTGAACACGCTTTACGGAAATTAAAAGTTGGTGGCCCTGCTCATGCGGGGCCTTTTTACTTCGCCGCTATGTGATGTTGCTGGTGGCATATTCAGCGGTCTGCCCGGACTCGTCGGGATGGCGCTCAGGAGGGCTATATGCCAGAAAAAGACCCAAGTATTTGGGCGTGGTTGTGTGCTTGGGCTTACCAGAACTCACCGACCATCTATTCATTTTGTCTAGCTTTCACCATTGCAGGCATCCGCGTTCTCTACGGTGGCGGCACCAAACGAACGATGATTTTAGAAGGGGCGCTATGTGGCGCCCTTTCTCTTTCTTTTGTTTCGGGAATGAAGTGGTTCGGCATACCGGTCGATGCAGCAGCGTTTATTGGCGGCATGGTGGGGTTTATCGGCGTGAAGCAGCTGCAAATCTTTGCTTTGCGGATCATCAATAAACACGTACCAAAGGAGCAATGATGTCTTTTTACTTGGGCAAACATAGTCTTGAAAACCTGCGAGGCGTGCATCCGGACTTGGTTAAGGTGGTGAAGCGCGCGATCGAGCTAACCAAGATGGACTTTAAAGTCATTGAAGGTAAGCGTACCGAAGCTCGCCAGCGTCAGCTGGTGGTCAACGGCAAGAGCCAGACAATGAACAGCCGGCATCTTACGGGCCACGCGGTGGACTGCGCTCCGCTGGTGGCAGGGGTTATCCCGTGGAATGACCGTAAGGCGTTCACTGCTGTATCTGAAGCCATGTTCTCTGCCGCCAGTGAATTGGGCGTGAAAATTCGCTGGGGTGGTGACTGGAATGAGAATGGTCGCAGCGATGATGAGCGGTTTTATGATGGCCCTCATTTTGAGCTGCGTCGTTCGGAGTATCCGGCATGATTAGCCGCCGCGCATTATTTGCCATCACAATAGCTGTAGTGGCGCTGTGGCTTTTCTCTGAGTGGCGTTACTCCGCAGGCGAGGCTGCCATGAATGGGGTGTGGCAGTCTCGCTGGATTGCGCGTGATGCCGCTGATGCAGAAGAGCGTCAGCTTAGGCAAGAAGCGGTTCGTACAGAAGAACAACGGCGCGCTGATGCTGTAGCCGCTCAGGAGAAAGAGGCGAACGATGAACTGGAAAAAGCAAAGCGTGATGCTGCCGCTGCTACTGCTGAGTCTCGCGGCTTGCAGCAGCAACTCAAAACACTCAGGGCTAAGCTCGCATCCGGTGGCACCTGCGCGATACCCGGAGCTTCCGGAGCAGGCAAAGCAGCCGCCGCTATCACTGTGCTCTCCGAGCTGCTCAGCGACGCTGATGGAGTTGCGGGAGCAATGGCGGAAGAAGCTGACCGCGCTCGAATAGCCGGATCCGCATGTGAACGTATGTACGACGGCATTACAGGTGGCTCTCAATGAGAGCCATCGATAATGCCCACGGGGAGATCATCTGCACTTATACAGGCTTAGGCCAATAGCATCCAGCTCCCGCAGTGGGCAGATTATTGCACCTTGCTTTATTCCAGGAGAAATGACTGATGAAGTCATCAAGCGTTTATAGCAGTCGTTGGAACAAGGCTCGGTTGTCTTACCTAAAAAGTCACCCTTTATGTGTTTGGTGCCGCGAGCACGGGCAGATAACCCCGGCCACGGTGGTAGACCACATCCAACCGCACAGACTCAAAGAAGCACTGCTATCAGGTGATAAGGCTGTTATTGCTAGAGCGCAGAAACTGTTTTGGGATACCAGTAATTGGCAGGGCTTGTGCAAGTTACATCATGACTCAACAAAGCAGCGGGCAGAGAGACGAGGACACGCGCAGGGCTGTGGTGAGGATGGCATTCCATTCAGTGCTAGCGTGCATTGGGGAGGGGCGGGTTAAAAGTTCAGGGAAAACGCCTTTGATGACCCCCAGTCCTCCTTTTTACACACAACCGCGAAATGAAAAGTTTTTTTCTGGGAGGTTCTGATGGCGGGAAGGCGCCCAAAACCGACACACTTAAAGGTGGTAACTGGTAATCCGGGCAAGCGAAAATTAAACGATAAAGAGCCGACACCGGCGCGGGAAATTCCCAGCCCGCCAGAGCACCTCAGTGATTGGGGAAAAGTTGCCTGGGGAAAGCTAACTGTATTGCTCGATGGCATGGGGATTTTGACCGTTGCTGATACGTTGGCACTTGAGCGGTTGTGTTCAATCTATGCACAGATATTGCGGCTGGAAGATCAGATAGCGATAGAAGGGAACACTTATACGACAAAAACGCAAATGGGGGATTTTCTGATAAAGGGCCATCCCTCTGTGGGGCAACTTGCTGATGCCGATCGCCGCTTCAAAAGCTATCTGGTCGAATTCGGTTTAACGCCGGCAGCACGAACGAAGGTGAAAGTAGATGGTGGAGAGGAAAAAGAAGACCCGCTCAGCCGGTTCTTCGGCTGATCCGGCAACCCAGTATGCACGCGATGTTACTGAAGGACGCATTCTCGCTGGCCCTGATATTCGCAATGCATGCAGCAGGCACTTAAGAGATCTTGAGCATGGCCCGTCGCGTGGGCTGGTTTGGGATGTTGATGCTGCAAATCGGGTTATCGATTTCTTTGCCAAAGTACTCAAGCTCAACGGCGGGGAGCATGAGGGGAAACCGTTTATTTTGTTGCCATGGCAGTGCTTCATTGTTGGCTCGCTGTTTGGTTGGAAGTCCAGTGATGGTACCCGTCGATTTCGGATGAGCTATATCGAATCCGGCAAAGGATCGGGAAAATCCCCGTTAGCGGGCGGGGTGGGTTTGTATTGCATGGTGGCAGACAGAGAGCCTCGTGCTGAGGTGTACGCGGCGGCGACCAAGAAAGATCAAGCAATGATTTTGTTCCGCGACGCAGTGGCGATGGTGGATCAGTCGCCAGCATTAGCCCAGCGCCTCGTGAAGTCCGGTACCGGCTTAAATGTGTGGAACCTCGCGTTTCTGCAAATGGGATCTTTCTTCAAGCCTATCAGTTCCGATGACGGGCAATCGGGGCCGCGCCCGCACTGTGCCTTGATTGATGAGGTACACGAACACAAAACCAATACTGTCGTTGAGATGATGCGGGCAGGGACAAAAGGCCGGCGTCAGGCATTAATGTTCCTGATCACCAACAGTGGCCATGACAAAACCAGTGTTTGTTATGACTACCACGAATATGGTCGGAAGGTGGCAGAAGGCTCGGCTGAGGACGACAGTTTTTTTTCGTTTATCTGTTCACTAGATGAAGGGGATGACCCTTTCAAAGATGAGTCATGCTGGGGAAAAGCGAATCCGTCACTGGGCTACACCTTTACTGATAAGTATTTGCGCGAACAGGTCACGCAAGCGCGCGGCATGCCGGCCAAAGAGAGTATTGTTCGACGCCTCAATTTCTGCCAATGGGTAGATGCGGATAACCCGTGGATGAGCAGTGATGTCTGGATGGCTCGAGAGGAAGATTTTGATCTCATTGAGCTGGCTGGTGAGGAATGTTATGGCGGACTCGACTTGTCTGGTACGCGAGACTTAACCGCACTTGCACTCTATTTCCCAAAGAAAAAAATCTTGGCTGTTGAGTTTTGGACTCCGCTAGATACGTTATTGCACCGCGCTAAAACTGACCGCGTACCTTATGACGTGTGGGTTAAAAAAGGGTATATGCATGCGCCACCGGGCAAAGCTGTGAAATATGCCTTTGTCGCTGAGCGGATCGCAGAGCTATCGCAACAATTTGACCTACGACTTATCGCCTTTGACCAGTATCGGATTAAGTACCTCGAGCCAGAGTTGGATGAGGCTGGCGTTATGGTGCCGTTGGTTCCTCATGGGCAGGGCTTTTTCAAGGCCCAAGACTCAGGATTGTGGATGCCTCACTCGATTGAGCTGTTTGAGGGATTGTTAGATGACGAGTCAATAACAATAAAAACAAATCCGTGTCTTCGCTGGAATGCCGCGTCAGCAGTAACCGAAGCTGATCAGAAGAACAATCGTATCTTCGCCAAGAAACGTAGTACCGGTCGTATTGATGGCATTGTTGCCGCAGCGATGGCAATTGGTGCAGCTGAAGGTGTTGAACTGGACGATGGTGACGTCGAGGGCTTTTTTGATGATCCGATAATCGTAGGTGTGTAATGGCCAAAACTAAACAACCGGGGCGCGTGAAAAGCGCCCTTTTAAATTGGTTGGGTGTACCAGTCACTACAACTACCGGATCATTCTGGGATGAATGGTTTGGTACCAGCTCAAGTGGAAAGGTGGTAACGACTGACAAAATCATGCGGTTGTCTACGACATGGAGCTGCGTAAGGTTGCTCAGTGAGTCGGTATCCACATTGCCGCTAAAGGTGTACCAGCGGCGAGAGGATGGCTCTCGGGTGTTAGCGCTAAAGCATCCTGCGTATCAAGTGCTTTGCCGACGGCCTAATATCGAAATGACACCGTCACGCTTCATGCTGATGGTGGTGGCCAGCATCTGTTTACGTGGCAATGCCTTTGTCGAAAAGAAAATGATTGGCCGCAAGCTGGTGGCTTTGGTTCCGTTACTGCCGCAGAACATGGTGGTTAAGCGCTTAGACAATGGCCGCCTCGAATACACCTACACAGAAGGTAGCGCAAAGCGTGTTATTCCTACCGAGTTGGTGATGCACATACGCGGATTCGGTTTAGATGGCATTTGTGGTTTGATGCCTACGCAGGCCGGTATTGATGTGTTTGGTGCAGCAATGGCGGTAGATGAGGCAGCAGCAAAAATATTTGAAAACGGATTGCAGAGTACTGGCTTTTTATCGTCAGAAAATGCGCTGAATAAAGATCAGCGAGAGCGCTTGCGCAAAAGCTTGCAGAGCTTTATTGGCTCCAAGAACGCAGGAAAGCTGATGGTATTGGAGAATAAACTCTCATACCAGAATGTGACCATGAATCCGGAGGCGGCGCAGTTGCTGGAAAGCCGCGCCTTTAGTATCGAGGAAATTTGCCGCTGGTTCAGGATCCCACCATTTATGGTTGGGCACATGACTAAGCAAAGTAGTTGGGCGTCCAGTGTTGAAGGCATGAACCTGCTGTTTTTAACTAACACTTTGCGTCCGCTTCTGGTCAATATTGAGCAGGAGATAGCTCGCTGTCTGCTTGGTGATGATGAGGACTACTTTGCTGAGTTCTCCGTGGAGGGTTTGCTACGAGCGGATAGTGCTGGCCGGGCCGCGTATTACACCACCGCGCTGCAAAATGGTTGGATGAGTCGTAATGACGTTCGTCGCCTAGAGAACTTGCCGCCAATCTCCGGCGGGGACATTTATACCGTGCAACTTAACCTCACGGCGCTTGAGGATCTCAAAAAAAACAATTTGCAGTCTTTGGCGCTACATAACTTCCTGTTTCCCGATATTCCTCCGGAACAGTCCCCGCTGAAAAACAACGCATAGGATTTTCCATTATGACTAAACGAACGCTTCCGGCGGCACCGGCGGGGCGCCCTTGCGCGCGCGTTTCGTGCGAGTTATCGCCGATGGCTATGGATCGCTGGAATAGCGCTCTACAGCCGGCCGCATCTGACGATGAAAATACGATTTCTATTTTAGATGTCATCGGATCCGATTATTGGGGCGAGGGAATAACAACCAAGCGTGTGGCCGGTTTATTGCGCTCAATGAATGGAGCTGATGTTGATGTTTATATCAACTCCCCCGGCGGAGACATGTTTGAAGGGCTGGCCATTTATAACCTGTTACGGGAGTACAACGGGCGCGTTACGGTAAAAGTCATCGGGATTGCCGCAAGTGCAGCTTCCATTATCGCGATGGCGGCAGATGAGCTGCAAGTCGGTCGCGCGGCCTTTTTGATGATCCATAACTGTTGGGTTATGGCTATCGGTAATCGGCATGACTTATCGCGCGTGGCCCAAGATATGGAGCCATTTGATCGTGCTATGCAGGACATTTACAGCACTCGTAGCGGGTTAGATACAAAAGAAGTGGCATCCATGATGGATAACGAAACCTACATTGGCGGATCGGATGCAGTGGAAAAGGGTTTTGCTGATGCGTTGCTGGATGCTGATGCGGTTATTGGTGAGCCTGACTCTCCAGCCGCCGCGCTGCGTAAATTGGATGCTCTGCTCGCGAGAACCCATACCCCACGCGCCGAACGCCGACGATTACTGAAAGCTTTGAAAGGGAGCATGCCGGGCGCTGCTTCCGACAATGACGGTACGCATGACGCTGCCGCAAAGATAAACCCTGCAATTCTTGCTGGTCTTGAGTCTGCGCTGAGCACTCTGGTTCCGGCTAACTGATATATCGGAGAGCTTATGTCTGAAGTAAATGAAATCCTGAAGAAAGTGACCGCCAGCATTGAAGATGCGTCGGCTAAATTCAATGCCAAAGCAGAAGAGGCGTTGAGCGAGGCCAAGAAACACGGCCAGCTGTCGGCACAAACCAAAGAATCCGTCGATAAGATGGCTGTTGAACTGAATGCCTTGAAAGAGGCCGAAAAGACACTGAAATCCTCACTGGGTGAGCTGGAGCAGCATGTCGCGAATATGCCGCTGGCGAATGCTAAGCAGGTGGTTGAGTCGGTCGGTCACCAAGTCATTTCAGCGGAGGCGATGAAGGCGTTCGCCAGTGCGGCTGAGGGCGGTAAGCGCCTCAGTATCCCTGTTAAATCAGCGCTGACCTCCAGCGGCGTCGCGGAAGGTGTTGTTGAACCGCATCGCTTACCGGGGATTGATGTTGCGCCTAAACAACGCCTGTTTATCCGTGATCTGATTGCACCGGGGCGAACAGGCTCTCCGGCGGTGTTCTGGGTACAGCAGACCGGCTTTACCAATAACGCAGCTGTGGTACCGGAAAATACCACCAAGCCGTACAGTGGCATTGAGTTCAATACCAAGATCACGCCGGTGACCACCATTGCCCATATGTTCAAAGCGTCCAAACAGATCTTGGATGATTTTGCCCAGTTGCAGTCCACGATTGATGCCGAAATGCGTTATGGCCTGAAGTACGTGGAAGAGCAGGAGATTTTGTTCGGTGACGGCTCTGGCGCTCACCTACACGGCATCATCCCGCAAGCGACGGCCTATAAAGCCGAGTTTGAAGTGGCTGAGCAAAACGGCATTGATGATCTGCGTTTGGCGATGTTGCAGGCACAGCTGGCCCGCTTCCCTGCATCCGGACATGTTTTGCACTTTATCGACTGGGCCAAGATTGAGCTGATCAAAGACTCGTTAGGCCGTTACATCCTAGCAAATCCAGCCTCTTTAGTTGGGCCAACGCTTTGGGGTTTGCCGGTGGTCGCTACGGAAGCGGCGGCGTTTAAAGGCAAATTCCTGACCGGTGCATTCAATGCCGGCGCCCAGCTGTTTGACCGCGAAGAATCCAACGTGGTGATCAGTACCGAGAACGCGGATGACTTCGAGAAAAACATGATTTCTATCCGTTGTGAAGAACGTTTGGCGTTGGCGGTGAAACGTCCGGAGTCCTTTATCTACGGATCTTTTACCGTACCGGTGCCTGCGTCTAAGTAACCCTTTAGTGTTTCAATGGCGGCCGCGTGCCGCCTAATCAGGATGTAATTATGGCCAAGATGAAAGCCTGTCGACCCATTTTGGTGGGGCGCAACGTCGTGTGCGAAGACGACGAGTTTGAAACGGATGAGCAGCATGCCCGAGAGCTGGTGGCCAAAGGCTATGCGGAGATGCTGTCTGGTGACGTATTGGATGCAGTGACTGATACTGACGCTCCGGCTGATGCTGCTGCGCCTCGTAAAGGCCGCAAATAATTCAGGAGGTGTGCATGCTGGATCTAGCGCTTGTGAAGCAGCACTGCCGTATAGAGCCTGACTTTTTGGAGGACGATAACCTACTCAATACCTATATCCGTGCTGCGGTCTATTTTGTGGAGGGTAAGACGGACCGCAAACTGTATGCCAATGACGCCAATGAGGGGTTTGCTCGTGATGAGGATGCCTTGTTGCTGAATGAAGAGATCTCAGCAGCTATGCTACTTATGATTGGGTATTGGTATGCCAACCGAGAAGCTGGCCCCGTTTTCCCTCAGGCCGCCGAGGCGCTACTGCAACCTTATCGGGCATATGGCCTATGAAACCATTAAAAGCCGGGGATCTCCGGTACCGCGCAGTGATTCAACGTAAGCAATCCGGTCGGGATCCGACGGGCGCACCGTTACCAGCAACATGGTGTGACGTGGGGCGTGCGTGGTGCGATATCCGCTTTATCAGCTCATCCTCTGTCATTGCAACAGATCAGGACAAAACAGTGTCCGTATATCTCCTGACATTGCGAAAACGAAATGATGTATTACCCGGTGATCGAGCGGTGATTCTTGATACTGCCTACCACGTCCTCAGCATTGATAACAGCATGCCCGATCGGACATTGCTACGAACTCAGACGGATGTCATTGATGATCAATATCCAGATAGAAGGACTGTCAGCTCTCAGCCAAGCGCTGGATGAGCTGGGAAATGAGGTGGCTAGTCGAGTGCTGGCGCGCGCCGGCCGCAAAGCTATGCAGCCGGTACGCGATGCCATGCGCCAATCCGCAGGTTATGACGAGTCTAATCACGGCCAGCATATGCGGGATACGATAAAAATCCGCTCAATCCGTGAGGACGGCGAACGGGTGATACGCGTTGGCCCACAGATGAAAGCCCCCCATTACATCAAAGCGCGAGCGCAAGAGTACGGAACGACAAAACAGCTGGCTAAGCCGTTTATCCGCCCAGCCTTGGATAACAATATTCAATTGGTTGGGGATACTCTACGTGAAGAGTTGGGTGCGGGGATCATGCGGGCGCAGCGGAGAATTGCAGCGAAAAACAAATAGGTGAACGTATGCTCGATGTGCATTTGAAAAATGATGCCGAGCGACTGACGGGATTACCGGCATACCCGCTGTTACGACCTGATGATGTGAATGAGTGCATTGTGTATCAGGTGGTCAGTGAGTTTACGCCGGATACCGGACTCGCAGACGTTTCTATCATTACCCAGCGTTACCAATTCAAAATCATCTCGCCTTCCCGATTAAAAACCATCGATACCGAAAAAATCCTGCTGCAAGCGTGGGCTGGCTTAGCTCACGCTCAGATTGATGGTTACCCGGTGCAGTATGTTGCCAGAGGTGGATTTACCGAGGATTACGACCATAACGATACGGTATGGTGCCGGATCCGCGATTTCTTAGTGACACATAATGAGGCGTAAGTATGAGCGCAAAAAAATCATCTCAGTATGCCATGTTACCTGCGGGTACCAAGGTTTCTTGGGGATCTGATACGGCAGACGATGCTGCTCTCAAACCACTTCCGAACTGTACCGCTGTTGGTAAGCAGGGGGCCGTGGGTGGTTTTGTTGATTGCACAACGTTGCTGGACACGCAAGACCAAGCTATTGCGGATCTACCCAAAGGGCCAGAGAAAGAGTTCGGCTTCATTGATAACCCCGGTGATGAAGACTTCCAATCATTTCTGGATGCAGCCGACGCTCGCCAAACGGTCAAATTCAAAATTGAAATGCCAAATGGCCGTATTTCTACCAGCCTGATTTCCCTCGCTGGATGGGAGATGGCGGAGATTCAGGCTCCAGCCAATAAAGTGATCAGTATTCTGGTCAAAGGAAAGCAAAACGATATCCAGTGGAGCAAGAAAAGTGCTGCACCGGCTGTAGTTAAAGCGTAAGGGGCGTACTAATGACAATTAAATCACTGCTTTTAACTGATAACCGCATCGTAAAAGAAGTCTCTCTTTTCGGTAGTAAGACTACCGTTCGGGCGGTACCTGTTGCCGTACAGGCTGAATACATCATGCTGGTGACGAACGAGAGTAAAACAGAAAAAGAAAAAGCCATGGCAGCGGCGGAATTGGTTCTGGGGGCATTATGCAAACCGGACGGCTCAGCGTATGCAAAAGACGAGCTTCCGATGCCGGAAGAGCTTCTGGCCAGCCGCTCCAATGTTGAACTGATCGATGCTGTTAATACACTGCATCGAATGAGTAATGGCACGCTGGAGGAAGCGGAAAAAAACTAAGAAGCTGTCCCCAGCTGATGACATTGTTCGCGCTGGCTGACCGTTTCAGCCAGCCTGATGTCACGTTGATAGCCAATCTTCCGCCGGCCATTTTAACCCATTGGTTGGCGTACTTTCGGATTTCCGCAGCAGACAATCCAGTAGAACCTTCACCTCCTTCTCATCCAACGTCCACTGAGCCGAGTGACATATTTTTGCCCGCATCTTCGCTAGATGCGCAGTGTGCGGCAGTGGCTAGCATCATGAGTTAACTATGTCTGATATTGCCAGTTTATCGGTAGCGCTACGCCTCAATGCGGCGACCTATCAGCGTGATATGTCTGACGCATTTCAAAATACGGAGCGGAAGGTCAAGGCCACTCATTCTACGATTGACTCTGCCGCCAAAGAATCCGATGCGTGCTATAAAAAGCTACGGGATAGCATCCTCGATGTTTCAAAATCGTACGCCGGCATGTTGGTTGCTGGCGTTACGTTTGACCGCGTGATCAGTGATACGCGCGGTTACACCAAATCGCTATCCGACCTGTCGGCGATCACCGGGGCTACGGGTGATCAGCTTGCATTTTTGGATAAGCAATCTCGACTTATTGGCCAGACTACCACGTTGTCAGCATCTCAGGCTGCTGAGGCGTTTAAGCTGATGGCATCGGCCAAGCCTGATTTGCTTGAGTCCAATGAAGCACTGACCAAAACCACTAAAAGCGCGGTCACACTGGCAGAAGCGGCTGGTATGACGCTGCCGGATGCGACAAAAGCGCTCGCATTGTCTTTGAACCAATACAGCGCAAGCGCAGAGCAGGCTGATCGCTATATCAACGTATTGGCTGCCGGGGCCAAATACGGTTCATCAGAGATTCAAGAAACCACTGAAGCCATCAAGGGCGGTGGTGTTGCCGCGGCGCAGGCCGGAGTGCCATTTGAAGAGCTGAATGCGGCGATTCAAGCACTAGCTAAGTCTGAAATTAAAGGCGGCGAAGCGGGTACTGCACTGCGTAACATTCTCCTGATTTTGGATACGACGACCGATCGTAATTTGCGGCCATCGGTCGTAGGGTTATCCGGTGCTCTGGATAATTTGGCCAAGAAGAACATGGGCACTGCTCAGATGGTGCAGATGTTTGGGCGGGAAAACATCACCGCCGCCTCTGTGCTACTTAAGAATAAGGAGTTGCTAAAAGAGCTGACGGGCCAGTTAACCGGCACAACGACTGCATACGATCAGGCATCAACACGTACCAACAATCTCGAGGGGGATATTCTTTCGTTGAGTTCTGCGGTAGAGGCATTGTCGCTGAGTATTGGTACACGGCTCAATGGGGCAATGCGCGGTGGTGTACAAGAGGTAACAGAGTCTGTTAATTCACTGAATGCTAATTTTGATAGCATTGCTGATTCAGCAGAAAAAGTTGCATTGCCGGCATTAGGCCTATTGGTAAATCAGGGATTGGTCAGAATGACCAAGAGTTCTCGCGATGCCTGGCAAGCGGGCAGTGAGCTAGCGACGAAGAACATAGAGTCTGCGGCGAGCTTTAAGGAGAAATCAGCAGCTGCGGTGATGAGCAGCGAGCGTTTGCGAGCGCAAGCTGTGGCAGAACGCCAAGCCGCTCAAGCAGTGCAAAGTAATCTGGCTGCACAGTTGGCGGCCGCGCAATCAGAGAAAACCAGAACAGCCATTCGTACGCAGATGGCTGCTCAGTCAGGGGTAATCAGAACAGCGTCGTATGCCGAGAGGCAGGCGATTGACGCGTATACCGCGGCACTGATTCGCAATGAGGCTGGAACATTGTCGCTTCAACAAGCGCAGCGCCAGGCAACTGTGACCAGTAGGATATTTTCTTCATCACTTAACGCAGGAAAATCTGCATTTGCTTTTGCCGGTGGGCCAGTCGGGGTTCTTACTGGTGCGTTAATAGTAGGAGCTACTGCGTGGTATTCCTATTCTGAGAGGACTCGTCAAGCTAGTCAGGATTTGATTGATTTTGCCGGAAGTGCTGAGGTGGCAGTCGATAAAATCAGGAAAATGAATGAAATCGATTTAGCCGCATCTGCCGCGAAGCTCCGCCAAGCTATCCAAATTCAGACGCGCGAAGCAAGAGAGGCTGCACAAGAGGTTGAGCGTCAGCAGCAAGCAATGGCGCGAGCTAAAGGTGTGACGGACTCACCTGAGTTGCAGCAGATGTATGCCGATCGGCTCGCTGTGTTGAAAGAAAAGCAGGCCAAAGCGAATCAGCAGTTATCGCAATCTGAGTCCACGTTGCAGATGATTACCGCACAGCAGACGCAAGGTTTGGCGGATAACTTTGTTGCGTTGGATAAAAACAATCAGCAAACCGGTATCGCCGCGCGCTTGCAAGCCCAGGTTAACGAGGTCATCAAGACCGGTAATGGCTTGTTGCAGGAGCGTATTGCTCTTTCAAACACGCCCATGATGTCGTTATCGGCGGGCGCTGATGAGTTACTGTCAAAGCTACAGCGAGAAGCTGAGCTGCTGAAAATGACAGATAAGCAGCGCTATGCAGCTCAGTGGACAGACAAACTACCGGATGCAACACCAAGGGAAGTTCAGCTGATCAAGCAAAGTGCAGAGGCGCTGTTTGATCAGCAAGAGGCGATCAAGGCTAGCAATAAAGCCAAACAGGAGGGTATCCGTTTATCGAAGAACTCGGCCAAAGAAGCGCAAGAGGAAATTAAGCGGATCCGCGAGGAGTCCATGAGCCGGGTGGCTCAAATTGCCAACCATGAGCAACAGTTGCTGAATAAGATTAAGGGCTATGAATCACAAAAAATCATCAGCACTTTAGAGTCAGAGCGTTTACGAACGCAGATTCAAATCAATGCGGCACGTGAGCGGCAATTGCTCATCGGAAAGTACTCTCCCGTTGCAGCTATACGTCAAGAGATGGCTGACTCGCTAAAAGAGATTAATGAGTTGCGAAAGCAGTCTCCTAATGACTTTTCAGCTCAAGATGCTCAGGCAGCAATGGCGAAGGCAAGAGCTGATTCGCTGATGCGCATTATGCGTGAGAAATCGGAGTCGGCGGTTAGTGCTTTGGATGGATTGCAAGGTGAGTTTGATCCGCTTAAAGCATTACAAAATGAGATAGCAAAAAAACAGGCTCTCTATGATGCTGGATATCGCAACGAGCTGATGACAAAGAAACAGCATCAGTATCTGATGAAGCAATTATCTGAGCAAGGTTCCGCACAGGAGCTTGAGATTCAGCAGAATATGTTCAAGTCGCAGTCTGCATGGCATGCGGCATCACTCAATGCCATTAACGCGGTCGCCGACAGAACTGCTAACTCGGTAACCGGTCTGATTATGGGAACACAAAGTTTGGCGGATGTTATGCGTAGCGCATCAGCCACTATTTTGCAGACCATGGTTCAAACGTTAATGGAGGTTGCGGTAAAAACGTGGGTGGCTCGTAGTGCGATGTCGTTTTTCGGATTTGGTGGTGGTATCGGAGCGGCAACTACGCCCGGGTTAGGTGATTTGATACCGGAGATCCCGAAGTTT